>NZ_DAORSO010000022.1:0-28409 GCF_035443565.1 Ornithinibacter sp.
GCCTGCGTGCCGCCGGGGTGACGATCTTCAGCCCGCAGGACGGCCAGCGCCTCGGCCTGCCCGGCATGGTCAGCCAGGTCATCGCCGCGTGTGACGTCGATCTGGATGCCGTGTCGCCGCCGTCGGTGCCCGCCGTCCTCACCGGCGAACGGGCTGCCGTGGCCAGGGCCATCACCGCGGCCGAGACCGGCCACCTCACCGGTGAGATGCGCGCGGAACTCGAGCGGGCGGCATCCGGCCGCCGGACCCCGGTGCTCGGCATCACCGGTACGGGCGGGTCGGGCAAGTCGAGCCTGACCGACGAGCTCGTGCGCCGCCTTCGCGTGGACCAGCAGGACAAGCTGCGCATCGCGTGCGTCGCCATCGACCCGACCCGCCGCCGCGGTGGGGGAGCCTTGCTCGGTGACCGCATCCGGATGAACTCCCTCGACGGTGACCGGGTCTACTTCCGCTCGCTCGCCACCCGCGGTGGCCGCGAGGTGCCCGAGGCGCTCGGCGACGTGCTGACGATCCTCAAGGCGTCCGGCTTCGACCTGGTCATCGTCGAGACCCCCGGCATCGGGCAGGGGGATGCCGCGATCACCTCCTTCGCGGACGTCAACCTCTACGTCATGACGCCCGAGTTCGGTGCCGCCAGCCAGCTCGAGAAGATCGACATGCTCGACTTCGCCGACGTCGTCGCGATCAACAAGTTCGAGCGCCGCGGGGCGATGGACGCGCTGCGCGACGTCGGCCGCCAGATGGTGCGCAACCGGGAGGCGTTCGGCAAGAAGCCCGAGGACATGCCGGTGTTCGGCACCTCGGCCGCGACGTTCAACGACGACGGCGTCACCGCGCTCTACCAGGAGCTGCGCGACCAGCTCACGGCCCACGGGCTCGAGGTCGCCGAGGGTGCGCTGCCGGCGGTGTCGGTGCGGCACTCCTCGGTGCTGCGCCAGGTCGTGCCGCCGCAGCGGGTGCGCTACCTCGCCGAGATCGCCGAGACCGTGCGCCAGTTCCACGAGGACACCCAGCGGTTCGCCGAGGCCGCCCGCCGCGTGCAGCGCCTCACCGAGGTCGGGGCCGCCCTCGCCCGGGCCGGGTCCGACCGCTCGGGCGTCGACGCGCTGCTCTCCAGCGCCCAGGACGACCTGCCGCTGTCGGTGGCGCGCCAGCTCGCGGGGTGGAGCTCGGTCGTCGAGGCCTACTCGGGCGACGAGCAGGTCGTGACGATCCGCGACCGCGAGCTCCGCACCGCACTGGTCAAGGAATCGCTGTCCGGCAACCACATCCGTCGGGTGTCCCTGCCGCGCTACTCCGACGACGGCGACCTCGTCAGCTTCCTGCGCCGCGAGAACCTGCCCGGGTACTTCCCGTTCACCGCCGGGGTCTTCCCGTTCAAGCGCGACAACGAGGACCCGGCCCGCATGTTCGCCGGCGAGGGCGACCCCTTCCGCACCAACGCCCGCTTCAAGCTGCTCTCGCAGGGGCAGCCCGCGACCCGCCTGTCCACCGCGTTCGACTCGGTCACCCTCTACGGCCGCGACCCCGACCGGCGCCCCGACATCTACGGCAAGGTCGGCACCTCGGGCGTCTCGGTCGCGACCCTGGACGACATGCGCGAGCTGTATGCCGGGTTCGACCTCACGTCACCGACCACGAGCGTCTCGATGACGATCAACGGCCCGGCCCCGACGATCCTCGCGTTCTTCCTCAACACCGTCATGGACCGTGCGGTCGAGGCGTGGGCCACCGAGAACGGACGGGAGCCGAGCGCGCAGGAGGCGGACGGCATCCGTGCTCGTGCCCTGGCCACGGTGCGCGGCACGGTCCAGGCCGACATCCTCAAGGAGGACCAGGGCCAGAACACCTGCCTGTTCTCCACGGAGTTCTCGCTGCGGATGATGGCCGACATCCAGGAGTGGTTCATCGCCCACGAGGTGCGCAACTTCTACTCGGTGTCGATCAGCGGGTACCACATCGCCGAGGCAGGGGCGAACCCCATCAGCCAGCTCGCGTTCACCCTCGCGAACGGGTTCACCTACGTCGAGGCGTACCTGGCGCGCGGCATGGCGATCGACGACTTCGCGCCGAACCTGTCGTTCTTCTTCTCCAACGGGATGGACCCCGAGTACACCGTCATCGGTCGCGTCGCCCGCCGCATCTGGGCGATCGCGATGAAGGAGAAGTACGGCGCCAACGAGCGCAGCCAGAAGCTGAAGTACCACGTGCAGACCTCGGGCCGGTCGCTGCACGCCCAGGAGATGGACTTCAACGACATCCGCACCACGCTCCAGGCGCTGACGGCCATCTACGACAACGCGAACAGCCTGCACACCAACGCCTTCGACGAGGCGGTGACGACCCCGAGCGAGGAGTCGGTGCGCCGGGCGCTCGCGATCCAGATGATCATCAACCGCGAGTGGGGTCTGGCCGTCAACGAGAACCCGTTGCAGGGTTCCTTCGTCGTCGACGAGCTGACCGACCTCGTCGAGGCTGCGGTGCTCGCGGAGTTCGACCGGATCTCCGAGCGCGGAGGCGTGCTCGGCGCCATGGAGACCGGGTACCAGCGCGGGCGCATCCAGGACGAGTCGATGCTCTACGAGCACCGCAAGCACGACGGGTCGCTGCCGATCATCGGCGTCAACACCTTCATCGCCCCGGACACCGGTGAGGCACCTCGCGAGGTCGTGCTCGCCCGCGCGTCGGAGGCGGAGAAGGAGGGTCAGCTGGCCCGGGTGACGTCGTTCCGGGAGGGGCACCGCACCGAGGCGGAGGTCGCGTTGGCCCGGCTCAAGGCGTCCGCGGTGTCGGGCGAGAACGTCTTCGCCGTGCTCATGGATGCCGCTCGCGTGTGTTCGCTGCAGCAGGTCACCGAGGCGTTCTTCGAGGTCGGAGGCCAGTACCGCCGCAACGTGTGACCGGCGCGCGTCGGCCCGTAGCCAGCGGAGCCCCGGTAGGTACCTCGCCCAGAGTCCTTGCCCGCCGCAAGGGATTCCTTTCATCGGGCAAGGGCCCTGGACACGACCCCCTCCTCTCGACTGACGAGTTCGGCCCGCCGGTACTGACGGAGGACCGTGCGGGACGTGCGGATCAAGCGGCTGGAGAAATGGTCGACCGACGGGGTGAGCTTGGGTGACACACTCGTGGGATTGGAGGACGTCGTCGCGGTGCCGGTCGGTTTGCGTGGAGGGGAGGTCAACCATGACCACGAAGAGCCAGGCGACGGGCACCGGCATCGCGAGGGTGGCGCGGCTGTTCGTGCCGCTGTGCGCTGTTCCGGATTCGAAGAGAACCCTGACCGAGAGGTGTACACCACGGGGTCGGTGGCTGACTTCCAGGCGTACGCCTGCAGCTGAAGGGCTGTCGCACGTCCCCGTACCCCTCGTTGTCCACAGCCACGACACAACCGCGCGCTCGTCCTCAGGGCGACCTCGTCGCCGGGTCTTTCCCTGCCACGGTGGGCAGGGTGGTGCTCATGAAGGGGGAGGAGCACCATGGACGCCATGACCTTCGTCCTCGACGACCGCGTGTGGACCCGTGAGGAGCGTGACTCCCTGCCGCCGGACGGCAGCCGGCACGAGCTGCTCGATGGTGCCCTCGTCGTGACGCCGTCACCGGGGGTGCCTCACCAACGGATGGTGATGCGGCTCGCGCAGCTTCTGCTGGCGAACTGCCCCGCTGAGCTCGAGGTGTTCTTCGCACCCCTCGACGTCACGCTGGCCGCAGACACCGTCCTCGAGCCGGATCTCCTCGTCGTGCGTCGGTCGCAGGCGACCGGTGCCACCCTCGATGGCGTCCCGCTGCTGGCCATCGAGGTCGCCTCACCGAGCACCCGGATGGTCGACCGCAACCTCAAGCTCCCGAGGTTCGAGCGAGCCGGTTGCCCCTCGTTCTGGATCGTCGACCCGCTCCAGCCATCACTCACCGCGTGGGACCTGCGAGAAGGCCACTACGTGGAGGTTGCCCACGTCGTCGGTGAGCAGAGCTGGTCGGCGACCCTGCCGTTCCCCGTGACCATCCGACCAGCCGAGCTCATCGCCTGACACCTCGCGCTCCGCGCCCCGGCCGCGAGGAAAACCGTTCGTGGCGTGTCAGGGCGGCGACGTAGGTTGCTGACGATGTCCACCGCCACCACGAACACCCGCACACCCGTCGCCCAGCCCGCATCACCGACCCGCGCGGCCAGCAGACAGGTGGGTCTCGCGCGCCTGCGCGCATGGACCACGGGCGTGGCGCTCACGGCATCCGCGATCGGGGCGATCGGACGCACTCTGGGCACCGTCGTGGCCGGGCTGCTCGCGGCCAACCCGTCCACCAGGCTCGTCGGTCTCCTGGCGCTGTGCGTCGTCGGTGCCGCCGTCCTCGACACTGCGGGCCGCACGCTGTGGGCCTCGGTGGTCGACCGCGCGGAGGGTCGCCTGCGCGAGGATCTCGTGGATGCCGCGCTTCACCAACCGCTGTCGGCGCTCGGTGAGCAGGCGGTGGGGGAGGTGCTCGACCGGGTCGATGACGACACCCACGCCGTGGGCTCGATGCTGCGCCGCCAGGTGTGGGACGCCCTGCGCACCGTGTTCTCCGCCGTCCCCATGTGGATCGTCGCTGGTCTGACCTGGTGGCCGGCCTGGATCCTCTTCCCGGTCGCTGGGGCGGCCGCGTTCGCCATCATCCGCAGGCTGCTCCCGGCCATCGCGGAGCGGACCGTCGTCGAAGAGGCCGCCTGGACCGACCATGCCGCAGCCCTCGAGGAGGGGGTCTCCGCCCGAGACGACCTGCGCACCAGCCTGGGCCAGGCCCACGTCGTGCAGCGCCTCAGCACCCTGTCGGCAACCGTGCACCGCCGGTTCGACGAGCTGCTGGCGCTGCAGGCCCGCGCCACCCGGCGCACCGGCCTCCTGCTCTACTCGTTGCTCGCGGGCACGAGCATCGCAGGGGTGGCACTGGTCATCAGCGACGACCTGTCGGTGGCCCGCCTGGTCACCCTGTTCCTCGTCACGAGCACGTTCGTCGGGCAGATCGACCAGATGGCCCGCCACCTGCCCGAGCTGCAGACCGGCATCGGGGCCATCACGCGCCTGCGGCAGCTGCTCGAGTCGCCACCTGAGCCCGAGGGCGGTCGGCCTGTTCCTGCCGGGAACGTCGGGGTCGAGTTCCGGGACCTGCACTTCTCCTACGCCGAGGGGGACTTCGCCCTGGACGGCGTCAGCCTCGACATCCCCGCCGGCCGGACGTGCGCCCTCGTCGGGCGATCCGGGTCGGGCAAGTCCACGTTGGCCGCGCTGCTGTCGCGCGCCACCGACCCGCCCCTGGGGTCGGTCTTCCTCGGTGGCGTCGACGTGTGCGACCTCGACGTCCACGCACTGCGTTCTGCCGTCGGCGTCGTCACCCAGCGCACCGACATCCTCGCCGGGACCCTCGCCGAGAACATCGCCCTCTTCGCCGACGTGCCCACCTCGACGGTGCGCGCCGCCGTCACCGAACTCGGCCTCGACGACTGGGTCGACGGCCTGCCCGACGGCCTCGACACCACGCTCGGCCCCGGGGGCACCCCGCTCTCGGCGGGCGAGGAGCAGCTCGTCGCCTTTGCCCGGCTCCTCGTGCGCGACGTCGCCGTCGTCGTGCTCGACGAGGCCACCGCCCGGATGGACCCGGTGACCGAGAGCCTCGTCGTGATGGCCTCCGACCGCCTGCTCACCGGCCGCACCGGCATCCTCGTGGCGCACCGGCTCACCACGACGGCCCGAGCCGACCTCGTGGCGGTGCTCGACCACGGCCGGGTCGTCCAGCAGGGTCCGCGCTCCGTGCTCGCCACCACCGACGGCCCGTTCCGCCGGTTGCTCACCGCGGCAGGCACCGAGGCCGCCACCGAGGTAGGCGCCGACCCGGTACTCAAGGGGACCGCCGCGCAGGGTGGCGCGTCACGGCATCCCGGCGGCGACGTCGCGCTCGACGCCCCCGAGGCCTCGGACGCGCCCGACGCCATCGTCGGTGGCGCCCGCCGCACCGGCCCGCCGCCCGAGGCGCCCGACCCGGGTCACGGCCCGTCGTTGGCGCGAGGCGTGGTCACCGCCCTGCTCGTGCGCCCCCGATGGGGCATCTGGCCCGCGGTGCTGTTCCTCGTCTCCGCGCTCGGCGGGGCCTTTGGTGCCGCCACCGGCCTCGTCTGGGGCCTGGTCGTCGAGCACCTGGCCGACGGCGCAGGCTGGGACACCCGTACCGTCGTGCTCCTCGCCCTGGCGACCCTGTTCATCGTCGCGTCACCGCTGCTCATGACCGCGGCCATTCGGCGCTACCCGCGCTGGTGGGTCGAGGTGCTGCTGAGGGTGCGCATGTCGATCCTGATCGGGCAGACGCGACAGCACCGGCTCGAGAGCACGCCGCCCGGTGAGGTCGTGGCCCGCGCGATGGATGCCGACCGCTACGTCCTCTACGCCGACCGCTGGGTCGACTTCCTCAACGGGCTCGCCGTCGTCGCCGTCACCGCGATCCTCGGCGGCAGTGCACTGGCCGGAGGTGTGCTGCTCGGGGTGCTCGTCGGTTCGGCCCTCGCCTCGGCCGTCGGGCGGCCCATCGCGGGGCGCTCGGCCACCGAATCCTCCGCGGCCCGGGCCACCTTCGGCCGCTCCCTGGTGTCCGTCCTCGAATCCGCGCGGACCATCAAGCTGGCCTCGGCCACCCCCGCAGCCCGCAGCCACCTGCGCCGGGTCGACAGCGGCCGGGTCGACGCGGCCGTGTTCGAGCACCGGGTGCAGGCCATCCTCGACGGCGTGCCGGTGATCATGGTGCAGATCGGGGTGGTCGCTGCCTGGGCGGCCTTCGCCTCCGGGCGCTGGAGCCTGGCCACCGCGATCCTCGTCTCGGGTGCCGTCAACGGGTTCGACTGGTTCGGCCGGGTCGCCGGAGCCGTCGTCACCGAGGCGCCGGGAACCCGGTCCTGGCAGAAGGCGACGAGCGCCCTCGCCGGGGGTGTCGACCTCGTCGCCCTCCCGCCCGGCATCGACCTCGTCGAGGGCACCGCACCCGCAGCGCCCACCCCGCAGCACGTCCCGCTGCGCGAGCTCGAACTGCGCGACGTCGGTGCCATCCACGACGACGGCACCCGCGGCGTCGAGGGGGTCGACCTCACGGTCCGCGCCGGTGAACTCGTGCTGCTCCTCGGGCAGGTCGGGTCGGGCAAGTCGAGCCTGTTGCGCGGCCTCGCCGGCCTGATCCACCACACCGGCTCGATCACGTGGAACGGGGTCGAGGTCCACGACGCGCAGGTCTTCCTGCGGCCGGGCCAGGTGTCGTACGTCTCGCAGGTGCCGAGGGTGTTGTCCGGCTCGTTCGCCGACAACGTCGTGCTCGGTCACGGCCGCGCCCTCGACCGGGCCATCGCCGACGCCCGGCTGCGCGACGACGTCGAGGATGCCGGGGGGCACGACGCGCTCGTCGGTCACCGCGGCGTGCGGTTGTCAGGGGGCCAGGTCCAGCGGCTGGCCCTGGCCCGGGCACTGGCCACCGAGGCCGAGGTGCTGCTGGCCGATGACGTGTCGAGCGCCCTGGACGCCACCACCGAGATCGACCTGTGGTCCGCCCTGCGCGCCCGCGGCACCACGGTCATCGGGGCCACGTCGAAGCGGGCCGCGCTCGCCCAGGCCGACCGGGTCGTCGTGCTCGTCGACGGCCGGGTGGCCGAGGTCGGGCCATGGTCGGCTCTGGAACAGCGCTGGGCCCACCTCGCCGGCTGAGGGGGCGCGGCGAACGGCATCCGCCCTCCTGACCCGCCGCGGCTACCCTTGCGCCGTGCCGCACACCCGACCCCTGACCGACGCCGAAGCCACGGCCTACCTCAAGCGGATCCTCACGTCGCGCGTCTACGACGTCGTCGACGAGACCCCCCTGGATGCCGCGCCGGGCCTCAGCGCCCGCCTCGGCAGCACGGTGCTGCTCAAGCGCGAGGACCTCCAGTCGGTGTTCTCGTTCAAGATCCGCGGCGCGTACAACACGATGGCTCAGCTCAGCCCGCAGGCCCGCGCCGCCGGGGTCATCGCGGCGTCCGCCGGCAACCACGCGCAGGGGGTCGCGCGCGCGGCGTCCGTGCTCGGCTGCCACGCCGTCATCGTCATGCCGACGACGACACCCCAGCTCAAGGTGGATGCCGTGCGCGCCGCCGGGGTCGAGGTCGTCCTGCACGGCGACTCCTACTCCGACGCCGGGGCGCACGCCGCCGCCCTCGCCCACGAGCGCGGCCTGACGATGGTGCACCCGTTCGACGACCCCGACGTCATCGCCGGGCAGGGCACCATCGGCATGGAGATCCTGCGACAGGTCACCGGCCCCTTGGATGCCGTGTTCGTCGCCGTGGGCGGTGGCGGGCTCATCTCCGGGATCGCGGCCTACGTCAAGGCGCTGCGCCCGGACGTCAAGGTCATCGGGGTGCAGACCGACGACTCCGACGCCATGGCCCGATCGCTCGAGGCCGGGCACCGGGTCGAGCTCGAGCACGTCGGGCTGTTCTCCGACGGCACCGCGGTGCGTCTGGTGGGGGAGGAGACCTTCCGGGTCGCCAGCGCGTTCGTCGACGAGATGATCCGCGTCGACACGGATGCCGTGTGCGCCGCCATCAAGGACGTCTTCACCGACACGCGCGCCATCCTCGAACCCGCTGGCGCCCTCGCCGTCGCCGGCCTCAAGGAGTACGCCGCCCGCCCCGGCTCAGCCGGCAGCACGTACGTCGCCGTGGCCTGCGGCGCGAACATGGACTTCGACCGCCTGCGCTTCGTCGCCGAGCGGGCCGAGATCGGTGAGCAGCGTGAGGCCGTGTTCGCGGTGACCATCCCCGAGCAGCGGGGGAGCTTCCGCAAGCTGCTCGAGGTCATCGGGCCCGGGCGCGAGGTCACCGAGTTCAACTACCGGATCGCCGACAGCGACACTGCGCACGTCTTCGTCGGGCTCCAGGTCCGCGGCCGCGACGAGGCCCGCCGCCTCGCGCAGGGCTTCGAGGATGCCGGGCTGCCGGCCCTGGACCTCACCGACGACGAGCTCGCCAAGCTGCACCTGCGCCACCTGGTCGGGGGACGCACCACCCTGGCCGACGACGAGGTGCTGCACCGCTACGAGTTCCCCGAGCGACCAGGTGCCCTCGTGCGTTTCCTCGCGGCGATGGCGCCGGGGTGGAACATCTCGCTGTTCCACTACCGCGGCCACGGCTCGGACGTCGGGCGCGTGCTCGTCGGGATGCAGGTGCCGCCCAGCGACCGCGCGGCCTTCGACACCTTCCGCGAGACCCTGGGCTACCGCTCCTGGGACGAGACCGACAACCCGGCCTACCGTCAGTTCCTGAGGTAGCCGACGGCCCGTCAGCCCAGCCCGACGGCCCGTCAGCCCAGGCGTTCGCGCAGCCAGGCGATGTCAGCAGCCTGCCCCTCGACCCCACCGGGGGTCTCGCAGACCACCGGTGCGCCAGCGGCTCGCACGACGTCGGCGAGGTCACCCGCGTCGATGAGCCCGGACCCGAAGTTGGTGTGCCGGTCGGCACCGGAGTCGAAGGTGTCGCGCGAGTCGTTGGCGTGCACGAGGTCGATGCGCCCGGTGATGGCCAGCACCCGATCGACGACGTCACCGAGGTCGTTGCCGCCGGCGTGGGCGTGGCAGGTGTCGAGGCAGAACCCGACCTGGTCACCGCCGGATGCCGCGCCGATGGCGTCCCACAGGCGGGCGATTGCCTCGAGCCGGCGGGCCATGGCGTTGTCCCCACCCGCGGTGTTCTCGATGAGCAGCGGCACCGGCAGGTCGAGGCCGTCGATGCACTTGCGCCAGTTGTCGAACCCGACCGCAGCGTCCTCGTCCTTGCCGAGGTGGCCGCCGTGCACGACGACCGCCTTGGCGCCGATCTCGGCGGCGGCGTGCAGGTGCTGCTGGAGGAGCTTGCGGCCCGGGATCCGCACCCGGTTGTTCGTCGACGCGACGTTGATCGGGTACGGCGCGTGGACGTACAGGTCGACCCCGGCATCCTCGGCAGCAGCCTTGAGGGCAGGGGCGCCCCCGGCGTACGCCACGACCGGGCCCTTGTAGCTCTGCGGGTCGCCGAGGAAGATCTGCGAGAGGGTCGCCCCACGGGCGAGTGCCTCCGCGACGGGGTCGCTGCTGTCGACGTGCCCACCGATGCGTTGTGACATGGAACCACCGTAGGGGGCGCCACCGACTGGCAGGATGGCGACCATGCTGACCGCGAACACCACCGCCATCGTGACCGGAGGAGCATCAGGGCTCGGAGCCGCCACCGCGGCCGCCCTCGCCGCCGCCGGATCCCGCGTCATCGCCCTCGACCTGCCCGCCGCGTGCGAGTCGGGCCCAGCGGTTGAGGGGGTGCAGTACGTGCCCACCGACGTGACGTCCGAGGAGGAGGTCCGCGCGGCCGTGGCCACGGCATCCGATGATCCGGCAAAGCCGCTGCGCATCGTCGTCAACTGCGCCGGCATCGGCCCGTCGACCCGCATCCTCGGGCGCAAGGGCGTGCACGACCTCGCCCTGTTCCGCAAGGTCGTCGAGATCAACCTCGTCGGCTCGTTCACCGTCATGGCGCTGGCTGCCGAGGCCATCGCCCAGACCGAGCCCGACGCCGACGGCCAGCGCGGTGTCGTCATCAGCACCGCGAGCATCGCCGCCTTCGACGGTCAGGTCGGCCAGGCCGCCTACAGCTCGTCCAAGGGTGGCATCGTCGGGCTCACGCTGCCGGCCGCTCGTGACCTCGCCCAGTACGGCATCCGGGTCGTCACCATCGCCCCCGGCATCGTCGAGACCCCGATGCTCGCGACCGTGTCCGAGGAGTTCCGGGCCGGCCTGGCCGCCGGGGTGCCCTTCCCGCAACGCCTCGCGCGCCCCGAGGAGTACGCCAAGCTGGCGCTCGCGATCGTCGACCACGACTACCTCAACGGCGAGACGATCCGCATGGACGGCGCCCTGCGGATGGCGCCGCGCTGACGCGCACCTCACGGATGCCGGGTCGCGAGGGTCGGATGCCGGGTCGTCACCTGCGCCTGAGGCGCACCCTGCGTGACGATCTCCGTCAGGACATCGCCCTGCCCGATCGCGTCGACCGCATCGTCTCCCTCGTGCCGTCACTGACCGAGGCCCTCGCGGTGACGGTGCCCGACCGGCTCGTCGGTGCCACCGACTGGTGCACCCATCCCGCTGACCTCGACGCCCGCGGGGTCGGGAGGGTGCGTGGCACGAAGAACCCGGATCTCGCGGCCATCGCCGCCCTGCAGCCCGACCTCGTCGTGGCCAACAAGGAGGAGAACCGCGAACTGGACGTGCGCCGGTTGCGTGAGCGCGGCATCCCCGTCTGGGTCACCGACATCGAGACGGTTCCCGCGTCGATCACCTCGATGCGGCGCCTGCTGCGCGAGGTCCTCGGGCTGAGGGAGGACCCCGCCTGGCTGGCGGAGGCGGACCGGGCCTGGAGTGGCCCGGTGCCCGCCCCGAGCGCCCGGGTCGTCGTGCCGATCTGGCGTGATCCGTGGATGGTCATCGGGCGCCCGACGTTCACGGCCGACCTGTTGGCGCGCTCCGGTTTCCAGGTCGTGACGGCCGGGGTGACCGGCCGCTATCCGGGCCTCGAACCGGAGGTCATCGACGATCCTGCGCTGGCGGACCTCGTGCTCCTGCCGGACGAGCCGTACGTGTTCACGGCCGCTGACGGGCCGGAGGTGTTCGAGCGACTGCCGACCCGACTGGTGTCTGGCCGGCTCATCACCTGGTATGGCCCGTCCCTCATCGAGGCGCGGATTTCACTGGACCGATCCTGAGCGTGTACTGTCTCCGTGGCGCCCAGCGGTCTCCGCTGGTAGCGCACGCCCCCTTAGCTCAGTCGGCAGAGCGTTTCCATGGTAAGGAAAAGGTCGTCGGTTCGATTCCGACAGGGGGCTCCGGTCCGGCCGGGGCCTGCCCTCGTGGCTGGCTGCGGATCGAACCCCTGGCGGGGTAGCTCAGCTGGTTAGAGCGCACGACTCATAATCGTGAGGTCGCGGGATCGAGCCCCGCTCCCGCTACCAAGGCCGCGATTTCGGGGAATGCCCGAAGCCGCGTACCCTGTTGTGCTGGTGACGCGCGTGCAATCGTGCCTCCGCGCGACGCCCGACGATCGAATCACTTTCCCGAGAGCAGGTTGCCCCCATGGCCAAGGCCACCGACGTCCGCCCCAAGATCACCCTGGCGTGCACGGAGTGCAAGGAGCGCAACTACATCACCAAGAAGAACCGCCGGAACGACCCCGAGCGTCTCGACCTGGCGAAGTTCTGCCCGCGCTGCAAGCACCACACGACCCACCGCGAGACCCGCTGACCTCAGCGGTTCCGCCACGAGAGGCCGCCTGCACCACCTGGTGCTGGCGGCCTCTCGGCGTTCTTTCCGGACATTTCTGCCAGCGAACGTGCGCGTGGCTGCGTCGGCTCGCGCCCGGCTGCGACGCCGGGCCTAGAGTGGTCGCCATGGCCGTGAACCCAGATTTCGCCGGGCGCACCTACCCGCCCAGTGGTCCGTATGCCGTCGACGCGGCACTCATCGCGGCGTTCGCCGCAGCCGTCGGGTCCACCGACCCGGTGCACACCGATGCCGCCGCGGCGCAGGCCGCCGGGTACGGCGACGTCATCGCGCCACCGACGATGGCCGTGCGCTTCTCCCAGCAGAGCGAGCGCGCCTACGTCACCGACCCCGAGGCGGCGATCGACTTCAGCCGGGTCGTGCACGGCGAGCAGCGGTTCGTCCACCACCGACCCATCACGGCCGGGGACGAGCTCGTCGGCGTCACGACGGTGGATGCCGTGCGCTCCGCCGGCGGCCACTCGATGGTCACCACCCGCACCGAGCTCGCGACGACCGCCGGGGATGCCGTCGCGACCTCCACGTCCACGATCGTCGTTCGCGGCGGGGAGGAGTGAGCATGCCTGTTCGCCCGCTGTCCGAGGTCGCCGTCGGCGACGTCATCGGCCCGGTGACCGTGCCCGTGGCCCGCGAGACCCTCGTCGCCTACGCCAACGCCTCCCTGGACCAGAACCCCATCCACCAGGACGAGGAGTTCGCCCGCTCGGTCGGGCTGCCCGACGTCATCGCCCACGGCATGTGGACGATGGGGGCCTCCGGCACCGTCGTCGCCGACTGGGCCGGGGATGCCGGCAGGGTCGTCGAGTTCGGCACCCGGTTCACCCGCCCCGTCGAGGTGCCCGTCGACGGCAACGAGATCGTGGTGCAGGGACTGGTCAAGGCCGTCGACCCCGACACCGGGCGGGTCACCGTCGACGTCACGACGACGTGTGGCGGTGACAAGGTGCTGGGCCGCTGCATCGCGGTCGTCCGGCTCGACTGATGCGCCTGCTGCACGACGAACCGATCGCCGCCCACACGACGATGCGGGTCGGCGGCCCTGCTGCCCGGATGGTCGTCGTCGAGACGCCTGACGAGCTCGTCGACGCCGTGCGTGAGGTGGACGACGCCGACGAACCGCTGCTC
This sequence comes from Ornithinibacter sp., assembly GCF_035443565.1. NCBI lineage: Bacteria > Bacillati > Actinomycetota > Actinomycetes > Micrococcales > Intrasporangiaceae > Ornithinibacter > Ornithinibacter sp. The sequence goes on from NZ_DAORSO010000022.1 coordinate 13,471, forward strand.
GTGCTCGGTGGCGGCTCCAACCTCGTCGTCGCGGATGCCGGGTTCGCCGGCACCGTGGTCAAGGTCGAGACCAGGGGCCTGGTCGTCGACTCGCTGGACCAGTGCGGCGGAGCCAACGTCACCGTCGCGGCGGGGGAGCCGTGGGACGACGTCGTGGCCCGGGCCGTCGACGAGGGGTGGTCCGGGATCGAGGCGCTGTCCGGCATCCCCGGGTCGTGTGGTGCCACGCCCGTGCAGAACGTCGGGGCCTACGGGCAGGAGGTCGCCCAGACCATCGCCCGGGTCCGCGTGTGGGACCGCCTCGAAGGACGGGTGCGGACGATGATGTCGCTGGACTGCCGGTTCAGCTACCGGCACTCGCTGTTCAAGGGGACCGACCGCTACGTCGTCATCGACGTGATGTTCCAGCTCATCCCGGGGACGCTGTCACAGCCCGTTCGCTACGCCGATCTCGCGACCCAGCTCGGCGTCGCCGTGGGTGACCGGGTGCCGCTCGCCGAGGCGCGTGAGGCGGTGCTGGCGCAGCGGCGGCGTCGCGGCATGGTGCTGGATGCCGGTGACCACGACACGTGGAGCTGCGGCTCGTTCTTCACCAACCCGCTGCTGAGCCCGGCACAGTTAGAGGCGCTGGAGGAGCGCGTGCACGAGCACCTCGGTGCTGATGTCTCCCCGCCGCGCTACCCGGATGCCGGCGGACAGGTGAAGACCAGCGCCGCCTGGCTCATCGAGCGGGCGGGGTTCACCAAGGGTTTCGGGATGCCCGGGCCCGCGGCGCTGTCGACCAAGCACACACTCGCGGTGACGAACCGGGGCGGGGCGACGGCATCCGAGATCGCTGACTTGGGGCGAACGGTGCGCGACGGCGTTCACGACGTCTTCGGCGTCACCCTCGTCAACGAGCCGGTGTTCGTCGGCCACAGCCTGTGAAGGTGGTGCGCTGACACCGGTGGGGCGGCATCCGCAACGGCGACCGCTGAGAGCGGGGCCAGGTACTGGTGGGGGGACGTCCGGATGCTTCACATCGTGAGCCACCTGCCCCGCCGGCTCACCACGCGAAGCAATCCCTGGATGCATCGCGTGGTGAGCCAGACGGGCCCCGCTCGCCCCGTGCTCGAACCATCCAGGGGGTGGATCGAGTAGTGCGCCACTCAACGGTTGCTCCGCGGCGTTGAACCATCCGGGGGATGGTTCGCGGGGGAGGGCAGGGATGTCCCAGAGGGGAGGGCAGGGATGGTGGGGTGGCGGTGAGGGTTGCGCGAGCTGTCGATCACGCCGCGTCGTGTTCGTCGCCGTGTGGAGCCGCCGCGGCGTCGTCGGGGCTGCTGTCCCCGTGGTCATCCCCCTCGTCGTCGTCACCCAGGTCGCCGAGGAGCAGAGTGAGGTCGGGACGTGGCACGGGTGCGTACCACTTCGGCTTCTCGGTCGGACCGTTGAAGAACTCGTGCATCCACCACCACAGCGGCGGGTTGGTCACCGCGTAGACCTTTCGGTGGGCCGGGAACCGGCGGCTGCCACCGCGAACCGCGGCCACGAGGTCGGTCGGCGCCCAGGCCTCCGGTGGGACGCGCCGGGGTACCACCTGAAGCTCCGGCTCATCGTCGCTGGTGGCGGAACATCCCGATGCCCCGCCGTCCGGGGACGGATCGGGCTCGCTCTGCGAGAACGTGACACACAGCATGAAGCCCGTTCCGACGAGAGCATCGGAGATCGTGTCGAGGCGCATCTGCCCGGCGCCTGCTTCGAGTCGAGCGAGCATGGCGCGACTCAGACCCCGATGCTTCGCGTACGCACGCTGACTCAGGCCGAGTCGCCGGCGATGCTCGCGCAGAGCCAACCCCACCTCCTCCTGCACGGTGAGGAACGTTCGGGCGCGGCGAAGGGCGGGCACCCACGTGTTCGGTAGTCCTCGTGCATCATCCATGGCGCCAGCGTGCCCATGGAGGCTCGCTGACTGAAGACCGACTCCGACGGCTGGGGACAAGTGCTCGCGCCCCGCATCCCTGTGGACAACGGGAGCCTTCAGGCCGGGGCCGCCTGCGCCACGAGCGTGGGCATGGCCTGGCCAGGCGGTGGCTCACGACGTGAAGCATCCGGACGTCCCCTGGCCCCCACCCCCCTCAGGCTCTCAGGCACGCCCTCCGCAGCGCGTCAGCCGCGCCGACCCAGCCGCGCCGCGCTACCTCAGCCGCGCAGCCAGGCATCGACGTCCGCCACGGCCGCGGCGACCACGTCCGAGGGTGCCCGGCTGGCCCGCAGCGACCCCAGCGCCAACCCGGCCAGGCCGGCGTCGTCGATGCCGTGCACCTCGCGCGCGGTCGTGTACTGCTGCGCGAGCCGCGACCCGAAGATCACCGGGTCGTCGGCTCCGAGCGCAACGGTCGCCCCGGCATCCAGCAACTGTCGCAACGGAACCTCGTGCGCGTCCACGTACACCCCGAGGGCCACGTTCGACCCGGGGCACACCTCGAGCGCCACGCCCGCGGCGACGACCCGGTCGAGCACCGCCGGGTCCTCCACGCTGCGGACCCCGTGGCCGAGCCGGTCCGGGCGCAGCGAGTCCAGGGTCTCGGCGACGGCCTGCGCCCCGAGCAACTCACCGGCGTGGGGGAGCAGGGCCAGCCCCGCCCGGTCCGCGATCGCGAAGGCCGGCCCGAACTCAGCCGTCACCCCGCGGCGCTCGTCGTTCGAGAGGCCGAACCCGACCACGGTGCCCGGCCCCGATCCCGCGTACCGCGCCGCCAGCCGGGCCAGCGTCCGCGCCTCCAACGGGTGCCGCATCCGGCTCGCCGCCACGACGACACCGACCTGCGCGGCCCCCGGCTCGGCGGAGACCGCCCGGGCCTCGTCGAGCACGATCTCGATCGCCGGGGTGATGCCGCCGACGAACGGCGCGTACGACGTCGGGTCGATCTGCAGCTCGAGCCAGCGCGACCCCTCAGCGCCGTCGTCGAGCGCCGCCTCGCGCACGATCCGGCGCATGTCGGCCTCCCCGCGCACACACGCGCGGGCCGCGTCGTACAGCCGCTGGAAGCGGAACCAGCCGCGATCGTCCGCGGCGTCGAAGTGCGGCGGCCAGTCGTGGGTCAGGGCCGCAGGCAGTCGGATGCCGTGCTGCTCGGCGAGGTCGCGGACGGTCTCCACCCGCATGGACCCGGTGAAGTGCAGGTGCAGGTGAGCCTTGGGCAGGTCCGTCACGGACCGCTGGGACGCAGCGGTCGCCTCGCTCACTCGGAGTCGCTGTCCTCGGGCAGTCGCTCGATGACGTGCATCGCGGCCTCTTCGGCCGAGGCGGCCGCACCGTCGATGCCGACGTCCTCGCCGATCAGGAGGCTCTCGCTGTCCTCGCCCACCCCGCGGTCGGGGGCGACGAGGCGACCGGCCCGCAGCCCGCCGACCTCGCCGTCGCCGATCCAGTCGTCCTCGGCGTCGATGCTGTCGGGGTCGTCGCCGCCGATGCGGTCCCGCTCGTGCAGGCCCGACTCGTTGTCGGGGGCACCGTAGGCAGACGTCGGGTCCGGCACCTCCTGGGCGATCCGCTGCTCGATGGTCTCGTCGCGGTGCTGTTCGGATGCCGTGACGCCGTGGGCGCGTGACCCGCGGTCGGTGTCCGGCGGGGAGTAGCCGCGGTCGAGGACGTCGACGTCGTCGTCGTCCAAGGTGTCCCCGGGCTGCAGCTGGTCCTCGTCATCGAGGCTGTAGGCGCCGAGGTCGGTGGTCAGGCTTTCCTGGGGTTCGGACATGCCCTCAGCCTACGGCCGTGAGCTGCTCAGCGGCGGCGAGGGCGACGCACGTCGCAACCCCCGCCATGGCCGTCTCGACCTCGGCCAGCTGGGGGAAGGACGGTGCCAGTCGGATGTTGCGGTCGCGGGGGTCCTGACCGTGCGGGAACGATGCCCCCGCGGGGGTCAGGGCGATGCCGGCGGCCTTCGCCAGGGCGACGACGCGGGCCGCGCAGCCATCCGGGACGTCGAGGGAGACGAAGTAACCGCCGGCCGGGCGGGTCCACTCCGCGATGCCCAGGCCGTCCAGCTCGGCGGTCAACGCGGCATCCACCGCGGCGAACTTCGGAGCGAGGATCTCGCGGTGGCGGGCCATGTGGTCACGCACACCCTGCGCCGAGCCGAAGAACTGGATGTGGCGGAGCTGGTTGACCTTGTCGGGGCCGATCGAGGCGAACTGCTGGTGCCCCAGGTAGGCGGCGATGTTGTCGCGGGACGCGGCGAGGAACGCGACCCCGGCGCCGGCGTAGGTGATCTTGCTCGTCGACGCGAACATGATCGGTCGGTGCGGGTGCCCGGCGGCCGAGGACAGGGAGAGGATGTCGGCCGACTTCGCCTCGTCGGCGGTGAGGTGGTGCAGCGCGTACGCGTTGTCCCAGAAGATCCTGAAGTCCGGGGCCGCTGTGGGCATCGACGCCAGCCGGCTCGCGACCTCCTGCGTGACCACGGACCCTGCCGGGTTGGCGTACGTCGGGACGATCCACATGCCCTTGACCGACGGGTCGTCGCGCACGAGGGCCTCGACGGCGGCGACGTCCGGGCCGTCGGCCAGCATCGGCACGCTCACCATCTCGATGCCGTAGGAGGCGAGCATCGTGAAGTGCCGGTCGTACCCGGGCACCGGACAGACGAAGGTGACCTTCTCCTCGTCCTTCCACGGCCTGGGCGAGTCCAGCCCGCCGTGCAGCAGGTGCTGGACGAGCACGTCGTGCATCATCGTCAGGCTGGAACTGCCACCGGCGACGAGCTGGTCGGGGTCGACCCACAGCAGCTCGGCGAACATCTCGCGCAGTTCCCGCAGGCCGGTCAGGCCCCCGTAGTTGCGCACGTCGACACCGTCGGCGTCCTTGACCCCCTCGGGCAGGGACAACAACCTGTCGGACAGGTCGAGCTGGGCGCTGCTCGGCTTGCCACGGGTGAGGTCCAGCGTCAGGCCGCGCTCGCACAGTGCGTCGTAGGCTGCGCGCTGCTCCTCGAGGTAGGCCTGCAGTTCCTGGGGGGAACGCTCGGCGAGGGGGGTGGTGGCTGCGGTGTCGGTGCTCACCCCCATATCGTGGCAGAGCAGGGACCGGACCCGCCCACGAGCGCCGCAGTCGCGAGCGAGTTCGCGCCCGGGTGGGGGCGTCGCGTATGCTTGCCCTTCGGTGTGATCACCATCCTTCGGCGTGCCCGAGGGTGACGGTCGCACCGGGCGAGTGCCCCACCCGACCGGGACACTCGTAGGGCAGTGGCTCAATTGGTAGAGCACCGGTCTCCAAAACCGGCGGTTGGGGGTTCGAGTCCCTCCTGCCCTGCGTCGCACGTGTGGTTCGTCCACGACTGCATCCGAACGATGGGTGCCTTCGCGGTCGCGCCGCGCGCAAAGGCACCGACATGGCAACGAACGTGAAGAGGCACCGTGACTGACGTGGGTCAGACCAGGACTCCCTCCAAGCCCGCCAAGGGCAAGGAGTCGGGCGGCAACCCCATTTCCCGGTGGGTCAAGGCACTGACCCTGTTCGTCAGCCAGATCCTCGATGAGCTGCGCAAGGTCGTCCGCCCGACTCGTAACGAGCTGTGGAACTACACGCTCGTCGTCATCGTCTTCGTCACCGTGATGATGGCCCTCGTGTCCGGGCTCGACCTGGGCTTCAGCAAGCTCGTCGGGTTGGTGTTCGGCTCCTGACGCCGCGCCGCAAGGCGCCATCACGGCCGCACCATCCGGCATTCACCGAACAAGGAAGAGGTTTCCCGTGTCCGACCAGTGGACCGACAACCCCGACGCAGCGTCCGACGACGCGCCCGAGGTGCTGCCCGACACCGTGACCGAGGGGTCGCGTGAGGCGGACTCGGTGGCCGAGGGGCTGGACGCCGCCGTGGGTGTCGACAGCGCCGACGACGTGGACACCTCCGCCGACGATGACGTGGACACCTCCGCCGACGATGACGCCGCCGAGACCCCGGTTGCCTCCGCGACCGACGAGGACGGCGACCGCCTCGACGTGGTCGACCCGGTCCAGGCGTTCAAGGACGACCTGCGCAGCAAGGTCGGCGACTGGTACGTCGTGCACTCCTACGCCGGCTACGAGAACCGCGTGAAGGCCAACCTCGAGACCCGCATCACCTCCTTGAACATGGAGGACTACATCTTCGAGATCCAGGTCCCGATGGAAGAGGTCACCGAGATCAAGGGTGGCCAGCGCAAGCTCGTCCGCCGGGTCCGGATGCCGGGATACGTCGTCGTCCGCATGGACCTCACCGACGAGTCGTGGGGCGCCGTGCGCCACACCCCCGGGGTCACCGGGTTCGTCGGGAACGCGCACCAGCCGGTGCCGCTGACCTTCGACGAGGTCTACTCGATGATCAAGCCGGCCGACCTCGAGGCCGCTGCGGCCGCCGCGGCAGCGGGCGGCACGGCATCCGCGTCGAGCGCGGGGCGCGAGACCACGGTCGTCGACTTCGAGGTCGGCGAGTCCGTCACCGTCATGGACGGGCCCTTCGAGACCCTGCCCGCCACGATCTCCGAGATCAACGCCGACACCCAGAAGCTCAAGGTGCTCGTGTCGATCTTCGGTCGCGAGACCCCGGTCGAGCTGTCGTTCAGCCAGGTCACCAAGCTGTAGGACCCTGCCCCGGGGTTCGGGGCTGCAAAGGGGTCATCGCCCACGGCGTCGGCCCGTCACCACCACCACAAGGACAGAACATGCCCCCCAAGAAGAAGAAGATCTCCGGGTACATCAACCTGCAGATCCAGGCCGGCGCGGCCACCCCGGCGCCGCCGGTCGGCCCCGCGCTCGGTCAGCACGGTGTCAACATCATGGAGTTCGTCAAGGCGTACAACGCGGCGACCGAGCACCAGCGCGGCAGCATCATCCCCGTCGTCATCACGGTCTACGAAGACCGCACCTTCGACTTCATCACCAAGACGCCCCCGGCGTCGGAGCTGATCAAGAAGGCCGCGGGTGTCCAGAAGGGCGCCGGCGAGCCGCACAAGGTCAAGGTCGGCAAGCTCACCAAGGACCAGGTCCGCGAGATCGCCGAGGTCAAGATGCCCGACCTCAACGCCAACGACATCGACGCCGCGATGAAGATCATCGCCGGCACCGCCCGCCAGATGGGTATCACCACCGAGCTCTGAGCCCGGACCGGCGCCCGCCCGTGCGGGTGCCACGGCATCCGAACCCGGATGCCGGTGGGGCGCCACGTCGGCGCCCCACCGGTGGCAGGGCCAGCGCTGGCCCGTTGACCACACCTCCACCGCAGCACACCAGGAGCAGCACATGAAGCGCAGCAAGTCCTACCGCGCCGCCGCCGAGAAGATCGACGCCGACGTCACCTACGCCCCGCTCGACGCCGTTCGCCTCGCGAAGAAGACCGCGTCGGCCAAGTACGACGAGACCGTCGAGGTCGCCATGCGCCTCGGTGTCGACCCCCGCAAGGCCGACCAGATGGTCCGCGGCACGGTCAACCTCCCGCACGGCACGGGCAAGACCGCCCGCGTCCTCGTCTTCGCCAACGGCGACAAGGCCGAGGCCGCCAAGGCTGCCGGCGCCGACTTCGTCGGTTCCGACGACCTGCTCGAGAAGGTCGCCGGCGGCTGGCTCGACTTCGACGCCGTCGTCGCCACCCCTGACCTCATGGGCAAGGTCGGTCGTCTCGGCAAGGTCCTGGGCCCCCGCGGCCTCATGCCCAACCCGAAGACCGGCACGGTCACGATGGACACGGCCAAGGCCGTCACCGACATCAAGGGCGGCAAGATCGAGTTCCGCGTCGACAAGCACGCGAACCTCCACTTCATCATCGGCAAGGTCTCCTTCGACGAGAAGGCGCTCGTCGAGAACTACGCGACCGCCCTCGAGGAGATCCTGCGTCTGAAGCCCTCGGCCTCCAAGGGCCGCTACATCGCCAAGGCCACGCTGGCCACGACGATGGGCCCCGGCATCCCGCTCGACGCGACGCGCACCCGCAACCTCCTCGAGGAGACCGCGGACGCCTGATCGTCCCAGCGCGACACCACGAGAGCCCGCCTCCCCGATGGGGGAGGCGGGCTCTCGCGTCATCCGTGAGGACGATCGGGCGACGACCCCGACCCGGCGCCACGTCGCGACACGCCGGGCCCCACCCGCTGAGGGCGAGTCAACCCGGGTTGGGCGTCAGTACGCTCGGATCCACGCAGGCGGCCAGACGGCACCGGCGCCGAGCGAGCGGACAGGAACCGTCCATGGAGACCACGCGTGCCGCGGCCCCCATCCCGCGACCTCTCCTCATCCTGCTCGGTGTGGCTGCGGCCGTGGTGGCCGTGGCCGGCATGCGGGCCGGCGCCTGGCTCCTCGCACCCACGGCGCTGGCGGTGGTGCTCGTCGTCACCGTGTCGCCGGTACGCGGGGTCCTGGAGCGCCGTGGGGCGCCCGCGTGGGCCGGGATCCTCGCGACGATCGCGCTCGTCTACCTCATCGTCATCGCCCTCGTGGCCTCGCTCGCCGTCTCGGGAGCGAAGCTCGCCAGCCTCATCCCCCAGTACGCAACGCAGATGGATGACCTCGTCGCCAGCGTCAGCACCTCGCTGCGGAGCCTGGGTTTGCAGGACGAGCAGGTGGATGCCGTCGCGTCGAGCGTCGACCTGGGCCGGCTGGCGGGTGTCCTCACCGGGCTCACGGCCAACCTCGTGGGCATCCTCGCCAGCCTGGCCTTCGTCGCAACCCTCGTGCTGTTCATCGGGTTCGACTCGGGCAAGTTCCCGGCCCACCTGCTCGCGGCCCGGGAGGAACGCCCGAACGTGGTGGCGTCACTGACGTCCTTCGCGCAGGGGACGCGCACCTACCTCACGGTGTCGACGGTGTTCGGCCTCATCGTCGCGGCCATCGACACCGTCGTGCTGGCCCTGCTCGGGATCCCGGGGGCGTTCGTCTGGGGTGTCCTCGCGTTCGTCACGAACTTCATCCCGAACGTCGGGTTCGTCATCGGGGTGATCCCGCCGGCGATCATCGGCCTGCTCGAGGGCGGCCCCGGTCTCATGTTCGCCGTCATCGTGCTGTACTCCGTCATCAACGTCGTGATCCAGTCGATCATCCAGCCGAAGTACCAGGCGGACGCGCTGGGCCTCACGACGACGCTGACCTTCCTGTCGCTCGTCTTCTGGGCCTGGGTGCTCGGCCCGCTCGGCGCGATCCTCGCCCTGCCGCTGACCCTGCTCCTCAAGGCGCTGTTCGTCGACGTCGATCCGGGGTCGCAGTGGCTCGGCCCGCTGCTGTCCGGGGTCCCCGCCCCAGCAGCCGACCCCGAACCCGCAACCGCCACCACCCCCGAACCTGCAAATCCCCCCATGCCCCCTGCAGCTGTCGGCCCCCCTGCTGCAACCACCATCCCCGACGCCACGGAAGAACCGGAGACATCACCATGACCAAGGAGTCCCTCACCGCATCCTGGAAGCTGCTGGTCCTGCGCGGCCTGATCGGCATCGTCTTCGGCATCGTGGCGATGGCCTGGCCGCAGCAGACCATCGTCGTCGTCGTGGTGCTCTGGGGAGTGTGGGCCCTCGTCGACGGCATCGGCCTGGCCGCCAACGCCTTCACCGAGGGCCTGGGCCGCGGGCAGCGGATGCTGCTGCTCGGCATGGCGGCCGTCGCTCTCGTCGTCGCCTTCCTGGCCTTCACCCGACCGGGCATGGCGGCCGCCGCCCTGACCTGGGTGCTCGGCATTTGGCTGCTCGTGCGCGGCGTCTTCGAGCTGGTGGGTGCCCTCGGGACGGTGCAGGTCGCGCCGCGCTGGCTGCTGGTGCTCGGTGCGCTGCTCGACATCGCGCTCGGCTGGATCTTCATCGCCAACCCGGGGCGGGCCGTCGTCGGCATCGTCTGGCTGCTCGGAGTCATCGCCGTCGCCTGGGGTGTCGTCTTCCTCGTGCTCGGGCTGATCGTGCGCCGCAAGGCCGCAGAACTGCCGGATGCCGTGTCCGCCTGACCGCCAGGTTCTCGGTTCACCCTCGATCAGCCGGCCCACACCAAGGGCCGGCTGATCGACGCGATTTGGGTCTCACCGCCTCGACCCGTACCCTTGGGCTTGACCAAAGACCGCCGGTTGTCGCGTGCACCCGCACGTGACCGAAGGTTCCGCGTGAGAGCGGGCAACCAGCGCAGGCCGCGACATCAGATGTCGGATGCCGTGAAGCTCGCTTCACGTCCGCCCTCCTGAGCCCCGTGCCCTGCGCCGGGGCTCTTTCTCGTGTCGGGCCCCTCGACCGGAGGTCCACACGACGGAAGGAGGCGCCCATGTCTCGTGCCGACAAGGCAGCGGCCATCGCCGAGCTCTCTGACAAGTTCAAGAGCTCGAACGCCGCCGTCCTCACGGAGTACCGCGGGCTCACGGTGAAGCAGATCACCGACCTGCGCAACTCCCTGCGGGGCAACGCGACCTACGCCGTGGTCAAGAACACGCTGACCGAGCTCGCCGCCAAGGACGCCGGGGTGACCGCGTTCGACGGTCAGCTCGTCGGACCGACCGCCATCGCCTTCGTTGAGGGCGACCCGGTCGAGGCTGCCAAGGGTCTGCGTGACTTCGCCAAGGCAAACCCGCTCCTGGTGATCAAGGGCGGTGTGCTGGACGGCAAGGCCCTCAGCGCCGCCGAGATCACCAAGCTCGCGGACCTCGAGTCCCGCGAGGTTCTCCTCGCCAAGCTGGCAGGCGCCATGAACGCCTCGCTCAGCAAGGCGGTCTACCTCTTCGCCGCTCCGCTCTCGCAGGCCGCTCGCACGGTCGACGCGCTGCGGGCGAAGGTCGAGACGGAGGGCCCGGACTCCGGTGCCGCCGCCCCGGCCGCGGCCGACGAGTCCCCCGCTGACGCCGCACCCGCGGCCGAGGCCACCGACGTCGCCGAGGGTGGCGACGCGGAGTGATCCGACACCCGGGCAACCGGGTTCGGTGACTCCACCACCAAAACGCCACTCACGGCATACCGCAGTTCAGAAAGGACGCCATCATGGCCAAGCTCAGCACCGACGAGCTCCTTGACGCCTTCAAGGAGATGACCCTCATCGAGCTCTCCGAGTTCGTGAAGCAGTTCGAGGAGACCTTCGGGGTCACCGCCGCCGCCCCGGTCGCCGTGGCCGCAGCGGGCGCCCCCGCCGGTGGCGGCGACGCCGCCGCCGCCGAGGAGCAGGACGAGTTCGACGTCGTCCTCGAGTCCGCCGGCGAGAAGAAGATCGCCGTCATCAAGGAGGTCCGCGCGCTGACCTCCCTCGGCCTCAAGGAGGCCAAGGACCTCGTCGACGGCGCCCCCAAGGCCGTCCTCGAGAAGGTCGACAAGGCTGCGGCCGACAAGGCCAAGGAGCAGCTCGAGGGCGCCGGCGCCACCGTCACCCTCAAGTGACCAGGTCCCCCTCGGGGGACTGAAGCACCGCCAACGGGCGGGTTCGGACCACACGGTCCGGGCCCGCCCGTCGTGCGTGTGCCTGAGCCAGTTGTGCACAGATCGGGGGGTTGCCTTGACGACCGGGTGTCCGACCGTCATCCTGATGCGGTCCACCGCTTCGGCAGTGGGCCGCAACCGGAGCCAGGGGGCTTGACTCGGTTGGACAGGTGTGCCTTCTTCGGGTATGTTGTCACTTTGCGCTGCCCCCTACCTGCCCCCACTCGTCGCTGAGTCGTCGCGCCGCCATGCCCCCGGTTACCCGGGAGGAAACGCGGCCGGTGTCCACGACGGGCGGTTCCGGTGGGTGCAGCCAGCCCAGATGTTCTGAACAGGCCTGTGGAAGGAACCCTCCTTGGCTGCCTCGCGCACCACGTCCAAGCACATGAACACCGCAATGACGGTGACCGGCCGGCTCTCCTTCGGGAAGATCCGTGAGCCGATGGAGGTCCCCGACCTCCTTGCCCTCCAGACCGAGAGCTTCGACTGGCTCCTCGGCAACGAGCGCTGGCAGGCCCGGGTCGCCGCGGCCAAGGCGGAGGGGCGCACCGACGTCCCCGACCGCTCCGGCCTCGAGGAGATCTTCGAGGAGATCTCTCCCATCGAGGACTTCAGCGGCTCGATGTCGCTGAGCTTCCGCGACCACCGCTTCGAGGAGGTCAAGTACTCGATCGAGGACTGCAAGGAGCGGGACCAGACCTACTCCGCACCCCTGTTCGTCACCGCGGAGTTCATGAACAACACCACCGGTGAGATCAAGAGCCAGACGGTCTTCATGGGCGACTTCCCGCTCATGACCGAGCGTGGCACCTTCATCATCAACGGTACCGAGCGCGTCGTCGTCTCGCAGCTCGTCCGCAGCCCGGGCGTCTACTTCGAGCGCACGCCCGACAAGACGTCCGACAAGGACATCTACACCACCAAGGTCATCCCGAGCCGCGGTGCCTGGCTCGAGTTCGAGATCGACAAGCGCGACATGGTCGGCGTTCGCGTCGACCGCAAGCGCAAGCAGTCGGTCACGGTCCTGCTGAAGGCCCTGGGTTGGACGAACGAGCGCATCCTCGAGGAGTTCGGCGACTACGAGTCGATGCGACTCACCCTCGAGAAGGACCACACCACGGGTCAGGACGACGCGCTCCTGGACATCTACCGCAAGCTGCGTCCGGGCGAGCCGCCGACCAAGGAGGCCGCGCAGACCCTGCTCGACAACCTCTACTTCAACGGCAAGCGCTACGACCTGGCCAAGGTCGGCCGGTACAAGATCAACAAGAAGCTGGGCCTGGAGAGCGAGCTGTCGCAGTCGACGCTCACCATCGAGGACATCGTCTCCACGATCAAGTACATCGTCGCGCTGCACGCCGGCGAGGAGACCATGCCCGGCCACCGCCGCGGCGAGGCCGTCGACATCCGCGTCGAGACCGACGACATCGACCACTTCGGCAACCGCCGCCTGCGCAACGTCGGCGAGCTCATCCAGAACCAGGTCCGTACCGGCCTGTCCCGGATGGAGCGCGTCGTGCGCGAGCGGATGACGACCCAGGACGTCGAGGCGATCACGCCCCAGACCCTGATCAACATCCGCCCGGTCGTGGCGTCGATCAAGGAGTTCTTCGGCACCAGCCAGCTCTCCCAGTTCATGGACCAGAACAACCCGCTCGCCGGCCTGACGCACAAGCGTCGCCTGTCGGCGCTCGGCCCGGGTGGTCTCTCACGCGACCGCGCCGGCATGGAGGTCCGTGACGTCCACTCCTCGCACTACGGCCGCATGTGCCCGATCGAGACCCCGGAAGGCCCGAACATCGGCCTCATCGGCTCGCTCGCGTCCTACGGTCGCATCAACGCCTTCGGCTTCATCGAGACCCCGTACCGCAAGGTCACCGAGGGTCGCCTGACCGACGACGTGCACTACCTGTCCGCCGACGAGGAGGACGAGCACGTCATCGCCCAGGCCAACGCCACCCTCAACGAGGAGGGCACCGCCTTCGCCCACGAGCGCGTGCTCGTGCGCGTCAAGGGTGGCGAGGTCGAGTACGTCCCGGCCGTCGACGTCGACTACATCGACGTCTCCGCCCGCCAGATGGTGTCCGCGGCGACCGCGCTGATCCCGTTCCTCGAGCACGACGACGCCAACCGTGCGCTCATGGGCTCGAACATGCAGCGTCAGGCCGTCCCGCTCGTTCGGGCCGAGGCCCCGCTCGTCGGCACCGGCATGGAGTACCGCGCCGCGGTCGACTCCGGTGACGTCGTCGTGGCCGAGAAGGCCGGTGTCATCACCGAGGTGTCCGCCGACCTGGTCACCGTCGCCGGTGACGACGGCACGACCCGCACCTACCGGATCAACAAGTTCAACCGGTCCAACCAGGGCAACTCCTACAACCAGCGCGTCATCGTCTCCGAGGGTGACCGCGTCGAGGCCGGCGGCCTCATCGCCGACGGTCCCGCGACCGACGGTGGCGAGATGGCCCTCGGGCGCAACCTGCTCGTGGCGTTCATGCCGTGGGAGGGCCACAACTACGAGGACGCCATCATCCTCAGCCAGCGGCTCGTGCAGGACGACGTCCTGTCCTCGATCCACATCGAGGAGCACGAGGTCGACGCGCGCGACACCAAGCTCGGCCCCGAGGAGATCACCCGGGACATCCCGAACGTCTCCGAGGAGGTCCTGGCCGACCTCGACGAGCGCGGCATCATCCGCATCGGCGCCGAGGTCCGCGACGGCGACCTGCTCGTCGGCAAGGTCACGCCCAAGGGTGAGACCGAGCTGACCCCGGAGGAGCGCCTGCTCCGTGCGATCTTCGGTGAGAAGGCGCGCGAGGTGCGCGACACCTCCCTGAAGGTGCCCCACGGCGAGACCGGCACCGTCATCGGCGTCAAGGTCTTCGACAAGGACGAAGGCGACGAGCTGCCCCCGGGCGTGAACCAGCTGGTGCGCGTCTACGTGGCCAACAAGCGCAAGATCACCGACGGTGACAAGCTCGCTGGCCGCCACGGCAACAAGGGCGTCATCTCCAAGATCCTCCCGGTCGAGGACATGCCCTTCCTCGAGGACGGCACGCCGGTCGACGTCGTGCTGAACCCGCTCGGTGTCCCCGGACGCATGAACGTGGGCCAGATCCTCGAGCTGCACCTGGGTTGGGCAGCCAGCCGTGGCTGGACGATCGACGGTGACCCGGAGTGGGCCCGCCTCATTCCGGACGACGCCCGCTCGGCCCCGGCCGGCACCCGCGTCGCCTCCCCGGTGTTCGACGGTGTCCGCGAGGACGAGATCATCGGTCTGCTCGACTCGACGACCAAGACCCGTGACGACGTTCGCCTCATCGACGGCAGCGGCAAGGCGCGGCTGTTCGACGGTCGCTCCGGCGAGCCCTTCCCCGAGCCCGTCTCGGTCGGCTACATGTACATCCTCAAGCTGCACCACCTCGTGGACGACAAGATCCACGCGCGCAGCACCGGCCCCTACTCGATGATCACCCAGCAGCCGCTCGGCGGTAAGGCCCAGTTCGGTGGCCAGCGCTTCGGTGAGATGGAGGTCTGGGCCCTCGAGGCGTACGGCGCCGCCT
>NZ_DAORSO010000023.1:0-27955 GCF_035443565.1 Ornithinibacter sp.
GGCCTTAAGCGACCGCGCATCACTCTGTGCCTACCCACCAGGTCACCACAGATAACCCGCAGCGATTCACCAGGCCGGCCTGTTCCACCAGCTCACCGACGCCCTCACGGTGGTGCTCCACGACCCGCAGGCGCTGGCGCCAGACGCCGTGACCCGACTGCGGGCGCTGGGTATCGACGTCGTCGAGGGCCCGGTCAGCAGGGTGCTCGGCGAGGCCGGCACCCTCAGGGGCGTCGAGGTCCCCGGTGGGACGGTCACGGCGGATGCCGTCGTCGTCGCGTCGTTCGTCGAGCCGCTGTCCCCCCTGCTCACCACTCTGGGGCTTGAGCTCACCGACCTCGAGATGATGGGCCGCGTCATGGCCAGATCCTTGGCGGCGGATGCCGTCGGCCGCACCGCCGTGCCGCGGGTGTGGGCCGCGGGGAACCTCACCGACCCGATGTCCCAGGTCGTCATGGCCGCCGCGGCCGGCGTTCGCACCGGGGCGATGGTCAACGCCGAGATGGTGACCGAGGACCAGGCACGACGGCTGGAGCAGCTGGACTGATGCTCGCGGCACTCACCTGACGCTGGTGCGCGCAGGGGTCCTGCGTGCGAGGAGCAGCCGAACGCCCGTCGCGAGCAGCCACACGACCCACATCGCGAGGCCGGCCACTCCGACGAACACCATCGGCGAGCCGTCCGCGATGGCCAGGCTCGCCGCCCCGGCGACGACGAGCAGGGCGGCCCCGACGACACCGAGCAGGCGTTGCCACGGGGGCGTCAGCGAGGCTGCGTGAGTCGCCATTGCAGCACCGAGGAACGTCGTGCCGAGTGCTGGCAGCGCCATGGCCAGGCCCGCGGCATGCAGCTGCCAGGCCAGCTCCAGCGTCGGGCTCGGCTGGGCCCCTTCGCCGGCGGACAGGACGACCCCGATCCACGCCACCGCATAGATCGCCCAGATGGCCGACAGCGTCGCACCCGCGGCCAGGGCGAAGAGAGACCACGACTCTCCCCTGTCGTTGCGCCGGACCAGGCCGTGAAGACCAGCCAGGAACCCCAGCAGCAGCGGCAGGTTGAGGGCCTCGAGCCCCACCGCCACCGCGACGGGGCCTCGGTTCTGCGCGTGGAAGGCGAGGACGTCCGCGATCGGCGCCCCGTACTCGGGCGCTCCGGCACCAGCCACCACGACGTTCTGGACCAGCAGCGAGGTGGCAAGCGCGATCGCCGTCACGCCGACGATCCGCTGAGGGTCGTTGCGTGTCTGCGGGGCAGCTGCTGTCTGTGAGGTCATCGGGGTGTGTCCTTCGGGGTGGGTCCAATGGGTGGGTCCCACCACGATCCCCGATCTCACCCGAGGTCTCATCCCCCTCCAGACCGTCGCTGGACCGGCCGGAAGAACGATGGGCGAGCCGTTCCTTCGGGTGGGTCAGACCCCGCGCGACGAGCTCCAGCTACTCCCAGGGCGTGGAGAGCACGACGGTCGTGCGCGTCGAGACGTTGGCGACGCCGCGCACGCTTGCGATGAGTTCCTCGAGCTCGGCCGGGGTGTCGACCCGCACCTTGAGGATGTAGTTCTCGTCGCCGGCCACCGAGTGGCACTCCTCGATCTGCGGCAGCTCGCGCAAACGCTCGGGAATGTCGTCCGGAGCAGCCGGGTCCAGGGGGGTGATCGACATGAAGGCGGTGATCTGGCGACCGAGCGCCTGGTGGTCGACCTTCGCCGTGTATCCCTTGATCACCCCGCGCTGCTCGAGCCGGCGCACCCGCTGGTGCACGGCCGAGGTGGACATGCCCAAGGACTTCCCCAGGTCGGTGTAGCTGATCCGCCCGTCCTGGGCCAGGAGCTCGATGATCCGCCGATCTAGGTCTTCCACGCGCTCAGGGTAGCCGTTCTCTACGCTGCACCCATGTCTTCTGCCGCCGGTGGGCCCGGCAAGCTCCTGCTGCTGGACAGCGCCTCGTTGTACTTCCGCGCGTTCTTCGGGGTGCCCGACCAGCGACGCACCCCCGACGAGCCGCCGACCAACGCCCTGCGCGGATTCATCGACATGATCGCCACCCTCGTGACGGCCCATCGCCCGACCCACCTCGTTGCCTGCTGGGACGACGACTGGCGGCCGCAGTGGCGCGTCGACCTCATCCCGACGTACAAGACGCATCGGCTCGTCGAGGGCTCGGCCGTCGCGGAGGAGTCACCCGACGACCTCACACCGCAGGTGCCGTTGATCCGCGAGGCACTGGGCGCCCTCGGGATCGCCCGCCTCGGCTCGCCCGGGTTCGAGGCCGACGACGTCATCGGCACGCTGACCCACCGCCACCGGGGAGTCATGCCCGTCGACGTCGTGACCGGTGACCGCGACCTGCTCCAGCTCGTCGACGACGCGCACGGCATCCGGGTCCTCTACACGGGCAAGGGCGGGGTGCGTGAGCCGGACATCACGACCCAGACCTACCTCCAGGAGCGGTACTCCGTGCCCACCGGTGAGGCCTACCTCGAGATGTCCGTGCTGCGCGGCGACACCAGCGACGGGCTGCCGGGGGTCAAGGGCATCGGTGACAAGACCGCGGCCCAGCTGATCGCGCAGTACGGCTCCCTCGCGGCACTGCGGGCCGCGATCGAGAGTGGTGACCCCGCGATCAAGGGGGCACGACGACTCAACCTGGAAGCGGCATCCGACTACCTCGACGTCGCACCGACGGTGGTGCGGGTGGCCAGGGATGCCGCCCTCCCGGACGTCGACCTCACGCTCCCCCACGCGCCGGCGGACACCGCCGCGCTCCAGGCGCTCGCCGACACGTACGGCGTCGGCAACCCGATCGAACGTCTCCTGACCGCGCTCGCCCTCCCCCGCTGACCACTGACCGCGGGTCAGTCGAGGCGGTCGGCCGCGACGACGCCACGCAGGACGCCGTCGATCGCAGACCGGGCGGTGCGCCGCACCACGGCGTCGGTGCTGGCCTTGGCCACCTGGTCGAGCAGGTCGACGAGCTGCTTGCAGCGGCGCACGAAGTCACCCGCAGCCATCTCCTGACCTCGCAGGACCGCGTCGAGCCGGTCCCCTGAGGCCCAGCGGTGCACCATCCACGCCATCCCGCCGTCCGGCATCGACGTGGTCGGCAGGTCGTGCTCGGTCTCGAGGTCCTCGATCTGCGACCAGAGCCGCTCCATCGCGGTGAGCGCCGCAGCGACGTCGTCGTTGGGCATCCTCGGCGAGACCTCGGCCTCCTGGTGGCGCGGTTCGTGCACGAGAGCCGAGACCGCCGCCGCGAGCGACGGGGCGTCGAGCCGCTTCCAGACGTCGTGCCGCAGGCACTCCGCAGCCAGCAGGTCCTTCTCGGTGTAGAGCCGGCGCAGCCGCTCACCCCGTTCGGTGACCACGGTGCCGTTCTCGTCGAGGTACCCCAGCGCCTCGAGCGCGTCGCAGATGCGGTCGAAGATGCGGGCCACGGTGTTGGTGCGGCCCTCGACCTTGCGCTGCAGCCCCACCGTCTCGCGCTTGAGGCGCCACCAGCGTTCGGCCCAGCGGGCGTGGGCCTCGCGGTCCGGGCACTGGTGGCAGGGGTGGGCGCGCAGCTGCTCACGCAGCAGCCGCACGTGTTCGGGCTCGGTGTCGCCACCACGACGTGACCGGCGCGACGGGGCGTCGTCGAGTCCGTTGGGCGCAGCGATCCGCAGCGACGTCGCGAGGTCGCGGCGCGACTTCGGTGACTTGGGGTTGAAGTGGGCGGGCACGCTCACCCGGGCCAACGGCTCGACGGGGTCGGGGACGTCGACGGTGGTCAGCCGGCGGAACTGCTTGTCCTCGGTCACCACGCTCGGCCCGGTGGGAGCGCCCCGGCCGGTTCGGGCAGGCTGCACCACGACCGCCCAGCCGGCGCGACGCCCGGCGGGGATGCGGATGACGTCGCCGATCTTCAGGGCCTCCAGCGACAGGGCGGCCTCGGCGCGACGGGACGCCGATCGCGCGCGCACCCCGTCCTTCTCCGCGTCGGCGAGGCTGCGGCGCAGGGCCGCGTACTCCCGGAAGTCGCCGAGGTGGCAGTGCATCGCCTCGTCGTAGTCGTGCAGCCCCTCCTCGTTGCGGCGCACCTTCGTGGCGATGCCCACCACGGCCCGGTCGGCCTGGAACTGCGCGAACGAGGTCTCGAGGATCTCGCGGGCCACCTCACGACCCACCTGGGACACGAGGTTGACGGCCATGTTGTAGGTCGGGCGAAAGCTCGAGCGCAGTGGGTAGGTGCGGGCCGAGGCCAGACCGCCGACCGCCAACGGGTCGACTCCCCGGGCCCACTGCACCACCGCGTGGCCCTCGATGTCGATGCCACGGCGCCCGGCACGCCCGGTGAGCTGGGTGTACTCGGCAGGAGTGATGTCGACGTGGGCCTCGCCGTTGTACTTGACGAGCTTCTCCAGCACCACCGTGCGGGCCGGCATGTTGATGCCCAGGGCAAGGGTCTCGGTGGCGAACACCGCACGGATGCGCCCGGCCGTGAACAGCTCCTCGACGATCTCGCGGAACAGCGGCAGCATGCCGGCGTGGTGGGCGGCGAAACCCCTCGACAGGCCCTCGACGAAGTCGAAGTAGCCGAGGACCATGAGGTCCTCCGTGGCCAGGGAGTCCACGCGCTCCTCGACGAGGCGCCGGATCCGCAGCCCCTCGCGCTCGGGCACCAGGCGGGTTCCCGCGGCGAGCAGCTGGCCGACGGCGGCCTCGCACCCGACCCGGCTGAAGATGAAGGTGATGGCCGGGAGCAGCCCGTCGCGATCGAGCTCCTCGATGACCTCGGCACGGCTCGCACCCCCGCCGGGTCGGGCGCCGCGGGCAAATCCTCGACCGCCCGATCCTCCACCGGGGCCACGACCGCCCCCGCGCGACCCGCCGCGACCTCCCCCACCCCGGCGGGGCTCGTCCTGCCACCGTCCGCGTTCCTCCGCGCTGCGGATGGCGGTCAGCAGGTCGGGGTTGACCCGGTTGCCGGCGAACAGGTCGAACATCGTCGTGCCGACGAGGACGTGCTGGTACAGCGGCACCGGACGGTGCTCGGACACGACGACCTCGTGGTTGCCCCGCACCTCGGCCAGCCAGTCGCCGAACTCCTCGGCGTTGCTCACCGTTGCCGACAGCGACACCACCTGCACGTGCTCGGGCAGGTGGATGATCACCTCTTCCCACACGGCCCCGCGGAACCGGTCGGCGAGGTAGTGGACCTCGTCCATGACGACGAAGCCGAGCCCCTCGAGGGTGCGCGACCCGGCATACATCATGTTGCGCAGCACCTCGGTCGTCATGACGACGATCGGGGCCTCGCCGTTGACCGACGAGTCCCCCGTCAGCAGACCGACGTTCGCGGCCCCGTGCACCCGCACGAGGTCGTGGAACTTCTGGTTCGACAGTGCCTTGATGGGGGTGGTGTAGAACGCCTTGCGACCGGTCGCGAGCGCCAGGTGCACGGCGAACTCGCCGACCATCGTCTTGCCGGCCCCCGTGGGCGCTGCGACGAGCACCCCCTTGCCGAGCTCGACCGCCTCGCAGGCCCGCACCTGGAAGTCGTCGAGGGGGAATTCCAGGGATGCCGTGAAGCGCGCGAGTTCGCTGCGTTCCCGGCGATTGCGGGCCGCTGCCGCGGCGTACCTCTCGGCGGGGCTGGACATGCGCTCAGGCTACGTCAGCGATCACGCGAGGACGGTGAGCGCGCCGGGCACGACCTCCATGCTCATCGGCAGCGGGGCGAAGCGCTCGCCGTCGGCGTAGGAGACGATGCCCTTGGCCTCGAGCGACACCGTGCGCGCCCTGCGGATCTGCACGGCGTGATGGCTCACGTGGGTGCCCTTGAACACCCTCGGGAACACCCGGAGGAACTCGAAGGTCGAGATCTTGCGCAGGATGAGCACGTCGAGCAGCCCGTCGTCGAAGGACGCGTCCGGGGTGACCCGCATGCCGCCGCCGTAGGCGGGGCCGTTGCCGACGGCGACGAGCATCGCCTCGGTGTCGATGCGCTCACCGTCCAGCACCAGCGTGTACGGGATGGCACGGAAGACCGGGAGCTCACGCAGGATCGCGAGGTTGTAGCGCATCGGGCCCTTGGGCCAGGTCAGCTGGTTGGCGCGCTCGTTGACCACCGCGTCGAAGCCGGCGGCGAGCACCCCGAGGAACCACTTCTGCCCGCCGGTGGCCGTGGTGTGCCGCGCGGCGTCGACCTGCCGGGTGCTCCCCGACAGGATGCGCTGCACCGAGGCGGCCGCGTCACGCACCGGCAACCCCAGCTCGCGGGCGATGTCGTTGCCGGTGCCGGCCGCGATCACCCCGAGGGGCACCGGCGTGCCCGCACACAGGTTCGCGCCCAGGTGGACCATGCCGTCCCCGCCACCCACGACGAGCCGATCGATGGCGCCCGACTCGATCGCGGCCCTGCCCTGCTCCACGGCGCTGCGGGCATCGGACGCGCTGAGGTCGAGGACGTCGACCCCCGCGTCCCGCAGCAGCGACAGGGCCTGCTGACCGACCTGTGCCCCCGTGTTCTTGCCCGAGGTCGGGTTGACCATGAGACCCAGCCGCGCCATGGCTGGAAGGCTAGCCCGTGCGAGGACGCACGGTGGCCGCTTGCGGCGCTGGTTGGGATTGCGCACCTCGGTCGCCGAGTCGCTCGGGGCCCTCCAGGCTGCCGTCGGCCGAGGCCCGGGATGCCGTTCGCGCACCAGTCAGCGGGCGCTGCGCGCCCCTGCGCTCGACGAGGTCGACGAACCCGCCCACCGTCACCCCGGCTTCGAGGGGGTGACGGAACCGTTCGTCACGGCGCACGACGTAGTGGTTGCGTCGGCCCACCCGCAGGCGGGTGATGAGGCCCGCTTGGTCGAGGTCACCGACGATCTGTTGCACCGACCTCTCGGTGAGTCCAACGCTCGAAGCGACGTCGCGCAAGAGGACGTCGGGGTTCGCGGCCAAGCACACGAGCACAAGCGCGTGGTTGGTCAGGAGGGTCCACCCGTCCCGCTTCATACGCACCACGATAGGAGAATCCTGTTTCCGGCGGGCCGTATCGGAGCACTTGCCTGACTGACCTGCGAGTCCCAGCCCCCGCACCTTCGACACACCGTGCGGCCCGGACCGTCCATGGGCAGGACGTCAGCGAGTGGACCCGCAGTTTCGCGAGAATGATTTCCGGTATGAGGTTTCGCTTGTGATGCATTTCATGATGGCTCTACGGTCCGCTGAGGACCTGCGCCATCAGGACGCGGTTCGAAGGGGTCAGGCAGGGGTCGTCATGTCTCGGATGTCGCGCAGTGTCACCACAGTCATCCTCACCGTCCTCGGGATGCTCCTCGCGATGGTCACGACGGTCATCGGTACCGAGGCCGCCATGGCGGCGACGCCGGATCCGACGAAGGTGCCGCACTACTTCGGGCCGTGGCCGAACTGGGCCAACAGCCCGCTCACCCTCAGCCAGGCCTCAGTGACGATCTCCGGCACGGGGAGCGGGGCCGCGGCGGTGGCGCAGGTCGACCCCGTGACCGGCGGCATCAAGAGCGTCGACGTCACCGCCGCGGGGCAGGGCTACGACTCGGGTCCAGTCACCGTGGAGGTCGCCGGCGGCAACCCGAACGCGACCGCCACCGCCACCGTGAGCGCCGCCGACGTCGTGACCGGGTTCACCGGCGTGAAGCCCGGCTCCGGGTACGAGGCCTTCAAGGTCGTCCTTTCTGGTGGGGTGAACCTCAACGTGACCGGCAACCTGGCCGCGACGGCCATCGCCTCCGGCGCCGTGGGGGACGTCGCGGTCACCGACGGCGGGTCCGGCTACTCGATGCCGATCGTCGACTTCGACTACCCTGACGACCCCAACGGCATCCAGGCGACCGGGCACGTCGAGTGCGTCGAGGCCACCGACTGCTCGCACGCCCCCGACGCCACGGTCTCGATCGCCTCGGTGATCGTCGACGAACCCGGTTCCGGTTACACGACGGCGCCGGCGGTGACCATCCGCAACGGCACGCAGTACGACCCGATCAACTTCCCAGAGGGCACTGCAGCCGCGACGGCCAAGGCCACCCTGATGCTCAGCGCGGTCAACGTCCTGGAGTTCGGCAAGGGCTACACCAGCACTCCGACCGTGGCCATTACCGACCCCGTGGGATCCGGGTCCGGCGCCACTGCCTCCGCGGTGACCGACGGCGGGGCGATCACCGCCGTGACCGTCGGCACCCCTGGTGCGGGCTACCTCACCAAGGGCATGAAGAAGTTCGTCGACGACCTCCCGACGCTCTGCAGCCCGGCTGCCTGCCCCGCAACCGGCAAGTACCTGCCGACGGCGGTCCCAGAGGCCAAGAAGTACACCGATACCAGCGTGACCCCGAGCCGTGAGGTCGCGGCCGACGAGTACGTCATCGGATTGGTGCAGTACCGCACCACGTTCTCGTCAGACCTGCCGCCCACGCTGGTACGCGGGTACGTTCAGATCGAGACACCCGCCAACGCGGATGTGAGCAAGCACTTCCCGCTCATGAACGCGAACGTGGACCCCAGCCAGCCCGATACCCCCGTGATGATCAACGGGCAGCAGGCGTTCGGCGTGACCCCGCCGCAGTACCTCGGGCCGTTCATCGGCGCCACCAAGGACAAGCCGACTCGGATCGTCTTCCACAACCTCCTGCCGACCGGCGTCGATGGCGACCTGTTCCTGCCGACCGACAGCTCGATGATGGGCTCCGGGATGGGCCCGATGGCCATGCCCGAGCCCACTGACCAGCGCACCACGACCGACGGCATCCGTGAGCCTGAGTGCACCCAGGACCCCAAGTCCGACATGTGCTTCAAGGACAACCGGGCCACCCTGCACCTGCACGGTGGCATCACCCCCTGGATCAGCGACGGCACCCCGCACCAGTGGATCACCCCCGCGGGCGAGGGCACGCCGTGGCCGCAGGGTGTCAGCGTCAAGAACGTGCCCGACATGAAGGACGCGGGCGGGCTCACGACGTGCGACGCCGCGGACGACGGCTGCCAGACGTTCTTCTACACCAACCAGCAGAGCGCGCGGCTGATGTTCTACCACGACCACGCGTGGGGCATCACCCGCCTCAACGTCTACGCCGGCGAGGCTGCCGGGTACCTGATCGCCGACGACACCGAGAAGAAGCTCGTCGCCGACGGTGTCATCCCGGCTGCTGCGGACACGCTGCCGCTCGTCATCCAGGACAAGACCTTCGTGCCCGGGGACGAGCAGCTCAAGGACGTCACGAACGGCGCCGGCGACATCACCTCGTACGGCCAGGACCCGACCTGGGACACGACCCGCTGGGGCGGCAAGGGATCACTGTGGCAGCACCACGTCTACATGCCCGCCCAGAACCCCGGTGACGCCTCGGGCATGAGCGCCTACGGGCGCTGGATGTACGGGCCGTGGTTCTGGCCACCGGCCTCCGGGACCAAGTACGGGCCGATCCCGAACCCCTACTACGACGCCAGCTGCAAGGTCGACGACCCGTCGACCTGGACCTACCAGACCGACCCGTTCTGCGAGCCGGAGCTCATTCCGGGCACCCCGAACGTCTCGGCCGGGATGGAGCAGTTCAACGACACCCCGATCGTCAACGGTGTGGCCTACCCCAAGGTCACGCTCGAGCCCAAGGCATACCGCCTGCGGATGCTCAACGCTGCGAACGACCGGTTCTTCAACCTGCAGTGGTACACCGCCGACCCCGACCAGGGAGACGGCACCACCGAGGTGAAGCTGAACGCGGCTGAGCTGCTCGCAGCGCAGACCGACCCGAACGTCTCCCCGACGCCGGCCGATGCCAACAACAACGCGGCCGGGCCCGACTGGGTGCAGTTCGCCAACGAGGGTGGGATGCTTCCGACCCCGACCGTCATCGACGGCCAGCAGCCCACCACCTGGATCACCGACCCGACCCGGTTCGACGTCGGCAACGTGGACCAGCACTCGATGCTGCTGGCCCCGGCCGAGCGCGCCGACGCCGTGGTGGACTTCTCGAAGTTCGCGGGCAAGACGCTGATCCTCTACAACGACGCTCCGGCGGCCTTCCCGGCCCGGGTGCCGACCTACGACTACTACACGGGCGCACCGGACCTCAGCCCCACCGGCGCTCCGACCATCCTGCCCGGCTACGGACCCAACACCCGCACCGTCATGCAGGTGACCATCGCCGCATCGGCTCCGGCACCGGCATACGACGTGACCAAGCTGCGCAACGCGTTCTCGCACAAGGCCAACGGCACCGGGGTGTTCGAGTCGAGCCAGCACCCGCCGATCGTGGGCCAGGCCGCCTACAACACGGCCATGGGCACCAGCTTCGCGGCGACGGGCGAGTGCAAGGCGGCTGGTGTCACGAAGTGCGACGGGCTGGTCCGAGTCAATGACACGGGCAGCTTCGCCTTCAACACCCTGAAGTCCCCGACGACCAAGACGACGGTGAAGATGGAGCCGAAAGCGATCCACGACGAGACGAATGCGAGCACGTTCGACGAGTTCGGCCGGATGCAGGCCAACCTCGGCATCGAGGCAGAGCCGCCGACACCAGGCGCACAGAACGTCACGCTCTACCCGTTCGTCAACCCGCAGACCGAGCTCATCGACGGCACCAAGCTGCCCAAGCAGGTCGTGACGACTGACTCCGTCACCGGTGAACCGGTCAAGGACGTCAAGATCACGCCGATCAGCGACGCCAAGGACGGCACCCAGAT
Source organism: Ornithinibacter sp. (assembly GCF_035443565.1). Classification (NCBI taxonomy): domain Bacteria; kingdom Bacillati; phylum Actinomycetota; class Actinomycetes; order Micrococcales; family Intrasporangiaceae; genus Ornithinibacter; species Ornithinibacter sp. The sequence continues at coordinate 10,683 of NZ_DAORSO010000023.1, forward strand.
CTGGCGGGTCACCCACAACGGCGTGGACACCCACCCGATCCACTTCCACCTCTATGACGTCCAGGTGCTCAACCGGGTCACGTGGGACAACATCATCATCCCGAACGACGCCAACGAGAACGGGTGGAAGGACACGGTGCGGATGAGCCCTCTCGAGGACACCATCATCGCGCTGCGCCCCATCATCCCGCAGGTGCCCTTCGAGGTGCCCAACTCGGTGCGACCACTCAACCCGATGATGCCGAGCGGCTCGGGGGCCATGTTCTTCAACACCGACCCTCAGGGCAACCCGCTCACCACGCCGATCACCAACAAGCTCGTCAACTTCGGGTGGGAGTACGTCTGGCACTGCCACATCCTCAGCCACGAGGAGATGGACATGATGCGTCCGGTCTCGCTCGCCTTGCCGCCTGCCGCACCGGGGGGGCTCCAGGGGCAGCTCGTCGGCGGCAAGGTCAAGCTCGACTGGGTGGACAACTCGATCACCGAGACCCGCTTCGTCATCAAGCGCACCACCGACGGAACCACGTGGACGACGGTGGGCAGCTTGGACCAACCACTGGGTGACGGCAACGCGCACGGGGCCCGGACCTTCACCGATCCCACATCCGACGCAACCACGCCGTTCACGTACAAGGTGATCGCGGAGAACGTCGTCGGTTACGGCTCCGGCATGCCCTCGATGACTGTGTCGTCGTCGACTGCTGACTTTGCCATCAACGCAGCCACGCCGCCGACGGTGCTCAGCACGACACCGGTGGACGGGGCGACCAACGTGGTGGTCGGATCCAACCTGCAGGTCTTCTTCTCGCAGGCGGTCACCGGTTACGGCGGCTCGAACGTGCGGATCACGAAGGTGTCGGACAACACCAACGTCCCGCTCACCCGGGCCTTCTACACGGCCAATAACCGGCTGCTGATCAACCCCTTCGGAGGCGGGGCAGGCGCGCTCCAGGCAGGCACGCAGTACCGGCTGACCCTCACGGGTGGACCGTCTGCGATCCGCAACCTGGCGGGCATCCCGCTGGCGACCACGACGATCACCTTCACCACCCTCCCGCTGTCTCCCGCCCCGACGGTGCTCAGCACGACACCGGTGGACGGGGCGACCAACGTCACGGTCGGATCCAACCTGCAGGTCTTCTTCGACATGGCGGTCACCGGGTACGGCACGTCGACGGTGCGGATCACGCGGGTGTCTGACAACACGAGCGTCCCGGTCACGATGGCCTTCTACCCGGCCACCAACCGGTTGTTGATCAACCCCTTCGGGGGTGCGACCGACGTGCTTCAGGACAACACGCAGTACCGCCTGACCCTCACCGGCGGCCCGACGGCGATCCGGAGCCTGCTGGGCACACCGCTGGCGACCGTCACGATCACGTTCACCACGGCAGGATGAAGCACGGACCAGCACCGTCCTGGGCAGGCGGCGGTGCGGGCCCGCACCGGCGGGTTCCCACCGCGGACTGCAAAGGTGGGACGATCATCGGGTGAGCTCGATCTTCACCCTCCTTTCCGAACACCCCCTCCTCCTCCTCGCGGTGTTGCTCGCGTTCGGCGCCGCGCTGGGGCACGTGCGCGTCAAGGGGGTGCACCTCGGGCCGGCTGCCGTGCTGTTCGCCGCCCTCGGCGTCTCCGCGTGGGCCGCCTCGGCTGACGTCGACCTCGAGATCCCCGAGGTCATCGGCACGTTCGGCCTCGTGCTCTTCACCTACACGGTGGGAGTCGTCTCGGGGACGCACTTCTTCTCGTCGCTGCGGCGGGGGTGGCCGACCATGCTCGTCGTGGCCGGGGCGCTGTCCCTCGTCGGGGTGATCGCCGTGGGCGTCGGCCGGGTCATGGGCATCGAGCCGGGCATCGTCTCCGGTGCCTTCGCTGGTGCGCTCAACAACACACCGGCCCTCGCGGCGGCATCCGCCCGGGCCGCGGACCCGTCCGCGCCCACGATCGGCTACTCGATCACCTACCTCGGCGGTGTCATCCTCATGCTCGCCGTCGCGGCCTGGTCGCTGCGCCGGCCTGGCGGCGAGTCGCGGCGGGAGGAGATCGGCCACGAGACGATCCGCGTCGAGGTGCACGAGCCGATCACCGTCGACGCCCTGTCCGCGGCGCACGGCCAGGACATCACCGTGTCGCGCCTCAAGCACGCCCATGCCGCCAACCCGACGATGGTGCCCGGGGGGGCCGAGACGATCGGTCACAACGACCTCGTCACCGTCGTCGGACCCCGTGAGCTCCTGGATGCCGTGGCGCAGCAACTGGGCCACGTCTCCTCACACGACATCGTCGCCGACCGGGCAGACCTGGACTACCGCCGCATCACGCTGTCGACCAAGTCCCTCGTGGGTCACACCATCGGCGAGCTCGACCTCGAGGCGAAGTTCGGCGCGGCCGTCACCCGGGTGCGGCGCGGCGACCTCGACCTCGTCGCGCACGACACGTTCGTCCTCGCGATGGGTGACCGGGTGCGGGTCATCGCCCCCCGGGACCAGATGGCCGAGGTCAGCACCTACCTCGGCGACAGCGACCGCGGCATGTCGGACATCAACGTTGGTGGCCTGGCCCTGGGGCTCGCGGTGGGCATGGCGCTCGGCCTCGTGCACGTGCCGACGCCCGGCGGTGGCTTCACCGTCGGCGCGGCGGCGGGCACGCTGCTCGTCGGGCTCGTCTTCGGCCGCCTCGGGCGGGTCGGACCGGTCATCACGTCGATGTCGCACGGCGCGGCGCAGTCCCTGTCGGCGCTGGGCATGGTCACCTTCCTCGCGTATGCCGGGGTGCGGGCCGGGCGGTCGATCACCGACGCGCTCGCGTCGGACTCGGGCTGGAAGGTGGCGGTGCTGGGACTGGTGCTCACGGCATCCGCGGCGGTGTTGCTCGTGCTCGGCATGCACGTCCTGCGCAAGCTCACCTGGCTCGAGACCGCGGGGGCCCTGGCCGGTTCACAGACCCAGCCGGCCATCTTGGCCTACGTCAACGACAAGACCAGCTACGACACCCGGGTCGGGGTCGCGTACGCCCTCGTCTACCCCGTGGCGATGATCTCGAAGATCATCGTGGCGCAGGTGCTCGCAGGCCTGGGCTGACGCTGCGTTCTCAGAGCGCGGAGGCCTCGTTGTCGTCCACGTTGAGCCAGTCAGGGCGCGCCTTCTCCTTGCGCCGGTCCAGGAGCCAACAAACGAACCACGCCGCGAAGTACAGCGCCGTGAGCGGCCCCGCGAAGACGAACATCGTGTACGGATCAGGCGTCGGGGTGGCCACGGCGGCGAACACGAAGATCAGCACGACGGCGACGCGCCATCCTGCGAGCAGCCGCTGAGCGGGCAAGAGGCCGATGACGTTGAGCCCCACCAGGACCACCGGGAAGAGGAAGCCAAAGCCAAAGACGAGGATGAACCGGGTGACGAACGAGTAGTACTCCGACCCTTGGACGATGTTGGACGTGCCCTCGGGGCTGAAGCCGTACAAGATGGTGAGCGACGTCGGCAGGATCGTGTACGCGAGCCAGCATCCGATGAGAAAAAGCGGGATGGTGGAGCCGAGGAACGCCAAGGAGATCCGCTTCTCCTTGATGGTCAAGCCGGGAACGATGAAGGCCCAGGCCTGCCACAGGATGATGGGGCTCGCTGCAATCAGTCCGACGAAGATCGAAATGCTGATGATGTTGGACACCGCCGAGGTTGCCCCGGCGAAGTTGATGCTCGCGACGACCTCGGGTGAGCTGGCTTGGTAGGCATTGAACGGTGCCTGAAGAAAGCGAGAGATCGGTCCGTAGTAGAACCCGGCCACGATGGCCGCGACGAACACCGACGCGGCACAAATGACCAGCCGACGTCGGAACTCGCGAAAGTGCTCGCCGAGCGTCATCCGCCCTTCGGGGTCACGAGGGCGCCGGCGCAGACGAGCCATGGGTGGTGGTGAGGTGAGGGGTGGTGAGGTCAGGCCACGGGGCCGGACTGGTTGTCCGTGCGCGGTGCGTTCTCACGCACGGCGTTGCCCTCGGTGGTCGGGATCGCGCGGTCGACACTGGAGGCCGGCTCGATGGGCTCACCCTTGACGGTGGTGGTCGAGGCGTCCGACTTGGCGGCCTCGGACTCCTTCTTCATCTCGTCGACCTCGGACTTGAACACCCGCGCCGAACGGCCGAGGCTGCGCGCGGCATCCGGAAGCTTCTTCCATCCGAAGATGAGGATGATGAGCACCGCGACGATGATGATCTCGGTGGGTCCGATCCTGCCCATGGGGTGCAACTCCTGTGCTGATGGTGGGACGCCGGGGGTGGCGCCGTGGCGTCTGGTCGGTCAGTCTACGCGTGCCCACGGTGGCAGGTGCTCCGCCCGGCGCGCACGGCGGGCCGCCCGTGTCGCGGCCTTGCCCGCCCGATACTCCTCGCGCATCCTGAGAGGAGGCTGGGTGACAGCCGGGGGCGCCGGCTCCAGGTCGCGAAGCGCGTCAGCTCGCGCCTCGAGCTCCGCGACCAGGGCACTGGCTCGCGCGGCCTCGCGGCTCACGCCCTTCACGCTCCCCCACACCCGCCAGGCCCGCTGACCGATCAGCGCGGCCGACGCGGCGAGCAGCACCGTCCAGACCAGAACCCAACCCCACCAGGGCAACATCGCTCAGGCCTCCCCGTACGCAGTGAGAGCGGCAGCGGCTCCGGCCGCCACCTCGGTGACGACCTCCGGCGGATCGACGACGACACCACGCCCGCCGAGCCGCCAGATCAGTCGCCGCAGCCACGCGGTGTCCGCGGTGCGCAGACGCACCATGAGTCCGCCGCCGTCCGCGGCCGGGACCTCCTCGCTGGACTCCACCGGGTAGTAGTCGGCCACCCAGGTCGCCCCCGGCAGCAGGTGAACCGTGACCACGAGGTCGTCGGGCGCCGGGCGGAAGGTGCCCTCCGAGAGGTCACGTTCGCGGGCGTGCGCCGGTGGGGTGCCGTCGAGGTCGAGGACCGTGAGCTCCTCGATGCGGTCCAACCGGAACATCCGGGTGTCCCCCGCCCGGTGGCACCAGCCCTCGAGGTACCACCGGCCGTCCATGCCGACGACGCGCATGGGGTCGACGTCGCGCTCGGTGGCTTCGTCGCGGGCCGGCACGAGGTAGCGCAGGTGCACGCGGCGTCGGTCGGTGACGGCCTGGCGCACCCGGGCCAGCACTTGCGACGAACCGCCGTCGGCCACCTCGGCCCGCACCCGCGCGGCGGGAGCGGCAGCCGACCCGGCGGCATCCTCGAGCTTGGCCAGGGCCCGCTCGACCGCGTCGCGGTCGCCCAGACCGGGCACCTCGCGCAGCGCCCGCAGGCCCACGATGAGGGTGACCGCCTCGTCGACCCCGAGCCGCAGGGGGCGGGCGATGGTCTCGGCGTTGCCGACGAAGACCCGGCCCTCCTCCCAGTCGGCCTCGATGAGCTCGTCGGGCATCTGGCCGTAGCCGCACAGGAAGAGCAGGTTGAGGTCGGCCTCGAGCTGTTCGACGCTGACCCCGAGGTCGTCGGCCGCCTGACGCAGGTCGATGCCCTGACGGTTGACCAGCCACGGCACCATCGTCAGCAGGCGCGCCAGCCGCGCGGTGGCGCTCTCGGTCGCGAACCCGGCCATCAGCCCCGCCCCCCGTGGGCAGCCAGCGCCCCGCGCAGGCGCTCGACGACGGCGTCGACGAGCTCGGGTGGTTGTTCGACGACGACGTCGGGGCCGTAGCCGGCGAGCTCCTCGGCGAAGGCGTCGAGGTCGCCGTGGTCGAGGTCGACGAGGTCCCACGTGTCGTCGACGGACCCGACCGTGCGGGCCCGGCGACGCAGGCTGTGCCCGGTGTCGCGGCGCACGCGCAGCACGGCCGGGCTCGGTTGGGTCTGCGGACGCGCCACCCGGCGGACCATCGCCTGGGGCTCGTGGTCCTCGGGAACCTCGAATGCACCTGCCCGACCCGAGGCCTTGACGGTGCCGACGATCCGCGAGAGGCGGAACACGCGAGGAGCCTCGCGCTCGAGGTCGAAGGCGTTGAGGTACCACCGCCCGTGCCAGGAGACGAGCGACCACGGCTGCACCGTGCGCACCTGCACCTCGGCCGCCTCGGGGCGCCGGTACCCGAAGGTCAGCACCACCCGGCGCAGCACACCGTCCTTGACCGCGTCGAAGGCGGGTTCGGTGGTGCGCAGCCGCGGCTCGATGCCGATGAGCGCGTCGACGTCGCGCTCGACCCCGGCCGCGCGCAGCTTGCGCAGGGCGGCAGCGGCCGGCCCGGCCAGGCTCGCCTGCGCCCAGGTGCGGCTCGCCAACCCGAGGACAGCGAGCTCGTCGGGCTCGAAGGCGATGTCGGGCAGGGCGTACTCGCGCTGGTGGATGCGGTAGCCGGGCTCGTCCTCGTGCAGCGGGTCGATGTCCTCGGTGACCAGCGGGATGCCGAGCTCGCGCAGCTCGTCCTTGTCGCGCTCGAACATCCTCTCGAAGGCCTCGGTCGACGCCGACTGCCCGTACTGCGGCACGAGCGAGCGGATCTGCGCCTTCGGCAGCGGCCGACGGGTGTAGAGCAGCACCAGCACGAGGTTGAGCAGTCGCTCGGTCTTCACCTGTGCCGCCGAGGGGGCGCCCACGCCGGGCTCGTTGCTCACCCGCCAGACGCTACCTGACGGATACGCTGCCGAGCGTGATGCAGTGGCGAGCCGGGACCGTGGTCGAGCAGGTGCGTCGGTGGCCGGGCGCCGTGGAGTACTCCGTGGCCCTCGACGAGGCGGCCGATCCGCCCGTTCGGGCACTGGCATACACCGCGATGGTCGGTGAACCGGCGGTCGGCGAACGGGTCCTGCTCAACGCCTCGGCCCTACTGCGTGGGCTGGGCACGGGAGGGCTCGCGTTCGTCGTGGCCCGCACCGACCACCTGCCGGCGGACCCCGAGACCGGCCCCGGGCACATCGTCAAGGCGCGCTACACCCCGATGCAGCAGATGCTGCTCGCCGTCGACGAGCAGGACAGCCCGCACCACGCTGACCTCGCCGACGCCGACGACCTGGCGGGGATGCCGGTGGTCGTCGCGGACCTGCACTCCGCGCTCCCGGCGGTGCTCGCCGGCATCCGATCCACTCACCCGCACGCGCGGGTCGCCTACGTCATGACCGACGGCGGCGCCCTCCCGGCGGCGTTCTCGAGAGCCGTCGCAGGCCTGGCGGATGCCGGGTGGCTGGCGTCGACGATCACCGTCGGCCAGGCGTTCGGTGGCGACCACGAGGCGGTGACGACGCACACCGGCCTGCTCGCGGCCCGGTTCGTCGTCGGTGCGGATGTCGCCGTCGTGACGCAGGGGCCGGGCAACGTGGGCACCGGCACGCGGTGGGGCTACTCCGGGGTGGGGTGTGCCGACGCCCTGCACGCCGCCGAGGTGCTCGGCGGACACGGAATCGCGTCGCTGCGCGTGTCGGGGGCCGACCTGCGAGAGCGGCACCGCGGGATCAGCCACCACAGCCGCACGGCCTACGGCCGCGCCCTGCTCACCGCGGCGGACGTCCCCGTGACCACGCTGCCGGATGCCGAGCTCGACGCGCTCGTGCGCGAGCAGCTGCGAACCCTGGTGGACACGGCGCGGGCCCGGCTCTCGGTGGTCGAGGTGCCCGCTGACGGACTGCTCGAGGCGCTGCACACCTCGCCGGTCGCCCTGCGCACGATGGGGCGGGGTCTGGACTCAGACCCCGCCCCGTTCCTCGCGGCTGCCGCCGCGGGTGTTCATGCTGCTGCGTTGACCGACTCCGCGGTCAGCGGACGTCCATGAGGTCGACGACGAAGATCAGCGTCTCGCCGGGGGCGATGGCGCCACCGGCGCCACGCTCGCCGTAGCCCAGGTGCGGCGGGATGGTCAGCTTGCGCCGGCCGCCGACCTTCATGCCCGCGATGCCCTGGTCCCACCCGGCGATGACCATGCCGACACCGAGGCGGAAGTCCAGCGGCGCGCCGCGGTTCCACGAGGCGTCGAACTCCTCGCCGGTGGAGTGGGCGACGCCGACGTAGTGCGCGGACACGGTGCTGCCGGGGGTGGCCTCGGCACCGTCGCCGACGGTGATGTCCTCGATGACGAGGTCGGACGGGACCTCGCCCGGGAAGTCGATCTCGGGGCGGGTGGGCTGGCTGCTCATGGGGTGGTCCTTTTCGTTCGAGAGTGGGGTCGGTACAAGTGGTGTCAGTACGCGGCGAGGATGTCGACGACGAAGACGAGGGTGTCGGTGCCGGCGATCTTCGGCGGGCTGCCGGCCTCGCCGTAGCCCTCGGCCGGCGGGATGACGAGCAGGAGTCGGCTGCCGACCTTCTGACCCACGATGCTCTTGTCCCAGCCCGAGATGACCTGCCCCTGACCGGCGGCGAAGTCGAAGTAGGGCTGCTCCGGGCGGCTCGCGCTCGAGTCGAAGACGCTGCCGTCCTTGAGCAGTGCACCGGTGTAGGCGACGCGCACGGTCTGGCCCGCCTTGACCTCGGCGCCCTTGCCGGTGATGAGCGGCTGGACGACGGTCTTGGCCGGGGCCTTGGCGCCCTTGGGGACGGTGATGGTCGCGGGCTTGCCCTCGTTCATCGTCACGGTCGGCAGACCCGCCTTGGGCGGCACCGCGGTGCCCTCGGCCTGCGCGAGGACCTTGGTCGCACCGACGACGTCGACGACGAACACCACGGGGTCGTCGGCCTTCATCGCCAGGTCGGGGTTGCCCTGCTCGCCGAACGCGTCGGCCGGCGTGGACGTGATGAGCACCCGTGAGCCGATCTTCTTGCCCGGGAGCTGGCTCTTGAAGGATCCGAACAGGTCCTGCGCGCCGAGGTCGAGCCCCACGGGGCCGGTCTCCCACGTGCTGTGGGCCTGCTTGCCGTCGGTGCCGTTGAGGATGATCGCCTGGATCGACACGAGGTCGTCCTTGGTGATGGCCTCGCCGGTGCCCTCGGTCAGCACCTTGGACTCGGTCTTGGTCACGGTGACCGGCGCGTCGACCTTCACGGTGGGCGCGGTCTTGGCGTCAGTTCCCTCGACGGTGATGGCGCTCAGCGCAGCGGAGGTGTTGGCGCTCGGTGCGCTCTCCTCGCCGCATCCGCTGAGGACGAGGGCGCAGGCCAGGGCGGCGGCGGACAGGGTGGTGGTGACGCGACGTGACACGTGTGGAACCTTCGGTCGGGGGTGCTGCCCGGCAGCGGGCAACGGTCATCCACGATAACTGCGGCCCTTGTGAGGTTGCACATCGGCGGCTGGGAGGACGCTGGATGCCGTTCGCGTCACCTCCGCTCACCGGCCGCGTCGATCAGGCGGTCATACCCTCGATGAGGCGCTCGACGCGGGCGTCCTGCGCGAGGAACGGGTCCTTGCACAAGACCGTGCGCTGAGCCTGGTCGTTGAGCTTGAGGTGCACCCAGTCGACGGTGAAGTCCCGACGGTTGGCCTGCGCCGCCCGGATGAAGTCGCCGCGCAGCTTGGCCCGGGTCGTCGGCGGCGGGTTGACCTTGGCCGAGAAGACCTCGGGGTCGCTGACGACCCGGGCGGCCCGGCCGCGCCGCTGGAGCAGGTAGAACAGCCCCCTGCTGCGATCGATATCGTGGTAGGCGAGGTCGATCTGGGCCAGCCGGGGGTGCTCGAGGGGCAGTCCGTTGCGGGTCGCGTAGTCGTCGAGCAACCGGTACTTGATGACCCAGTCGATCTCGGTGTCGACGAGGCTGAGGTCGTCGCTCTCCACGGCCCGCAGCGTGCGCCCCCACAGCTCGAGGACTCGTTCGTGCAGCGGGTCGGTCGCGCCCTCACGCTCGAGGAACTCGCAGGCCTTGGCGTAGTACTCCCCCTGGAGCTCCAGGGCGCTCATCTGGCGGCCGTTGGCCAGGCGGACCAGCCGCCGCCCCGTGCGGTCGTGGGAGATCTCGCGGATCGCGCGGATGGGGTTCTCCAGGGTGAGGTCACGCTGGACGACACCCGCCTCGATCATCCGCAGCACCAGGTCGGCCGAGCCCACCTTGAGCATCGTCGTGGTCTCGCTCATGTTGGAGTCGCCGACGATGACGTGCAGCCGGCGGTAGTGCTCGGCGTCGGCGTGCGGTTCGTCGCGGGTGTTGATGATGGGGCGGCTGCGCGTCGTGGCCGAGGACACGCCCTCCCAGATATGGTCGGCCCGCTGGCTGACGGCATAGGTCGCGCCCTTGGAGGTGGCAACGAGCTTGCCTGCACCACAGGTGATCTGGCGGCTGATGAGGAACGGCAGCAGGGTGTCGGAGATCGAGGAGAACTCCCCGGCCCGGCGCACGAGGTAGTTCTCGTGGCAGCCGTAGGAGTTGCCCACGGAGTCGGTGTTGTTCTTGAAGACGTAGATGTCGCCGACGACGCCGTCCTCGCGCAGCCGCTGCTGGGCGTCGACGACAAGCCCTTCGACGATCCGCTCCCCCGCCTTGTCGTGGGCCACGACCTGGCGAACCGAGTCGCACTCGGCGGTGGCGTACTCGGGGTGGGAACCGACGTCGAGGTAGAGCCGCGACCCGTTGGTGAGGAAGACGTTGCTCGACCGGCCCCAGGCGACGACCTTGCGGAAGAGGTAGCGCGCCACCTCGTCGGGCGTCAGGGTGCGCTGGCCCCCGGCCGAGCAGGTGATGCCGTACTCGTTCTCGATGCCGAAGATGCGGCGCCCGCCGGGGGTGCTCACGTGGGCGTGCCGTCCTGCTCGGGGCGCTGGGTCTGTGGGTTGGTGCTCGCATCGCGCACCGAACTGGCGTCATCGGCGGCGGGGACGTCACGGGTGGGGTCCTCGCTGCTCAGCAGGCGCTCGAGCAGCGGGCCGGTGATCCGTCGGAAGGTGCGCCGCGGCCGGTGCCGGTCCAGCACGGCCACCTCGAGCTGCGACGAGCTGAGCTCACGGGCCGGACCCCCGGCCGGATCGGTGCCGAGCAGGCCGACGGCGAGGGTCAACGCCTCCGAGAGGTGCAACCCGGCGCGCCACTGCTCTCGCAGTCCGGTCTCGATCTGCTCCGCTCCCCCGCCCATGGCGACGAATCCGTGCTCGTCGGCGACGGACCCGTCGTAGGTGAGGCGGTACACCTGATCGGTGTCCGGGCTGGTGCCGACCTCGGCGACGACGATCTCGACCTCGTAGGGCTTGGACTCCTGGGTGAACACCGTGCCCAGTGTCTGCGCGTAGGCGTTGGCCAGGCCACGGGCGGTGACGTCCGAGCGGTCGTAAGAGTACCCCCGCAGGTCGGCGTACCGCACCCCGGCAACCCGCAGGTTCTCGAACTCGTTGTACTTGCCGACGGCGGCGAAGGCGATCCGGTCGTAGATCTCGGAGACCTTGTGCAGCGCCCGGCTCGGGTTCTCGGCGACGAACGCGATGCCGTTGTCGTAGGCGAGGACGATGACCGAGCGGCCGCGCGCGATGCCCTTGCGGGCGAAGTCGGCCCGGTCCTTCATGAGCTGCTCGGGCGAGACGTAGAACGGCATCCCGGCGGTCATCGGGCACCTCCGGGGTTGTTGACGCGCGCGGCGATGATCGCGTCGACGACGGGGGCGATCTCGTCGTCGAGCAGGAAGCGGGCGCCGGAGTCGTCGACGATGCCGACGGAGGGCCAGATCCGGCGGCCGACGTCCGGACCTCCCGTGGCGGAGTCGTCGTCGGCGGCGTCGTAGAGGGCCTCGACGGCGCAGCGCACCGCGTCGCCGACCGTGCCGGACCGGCGGTAGAGCTTCTTCAGGGCGCCGCGGGCGAACAGCGAGCCCGAGCCGACGCTGTGGTGGTCGTGCTCCTCGTAGCACCCGCCGGTCACGTCGTAGGAGAAGATCCGGCCGGTGCCCGCGCCGGGGTCGAAACCGGCGAACAGCGGCACCACGGCCAGACCCTGCATCGCCATGCCGAGGTTGCTGCGGATCATCGACGCGAGCCGGTTGGCCTTGCCCTCGAGGGACATCAGGGCGCCCTCGATCTTCTCGTAGTGCTCGAGCTCGACCTGGAACAGCTTGACGAGCTCGATGGCCAGCCCGGCCGTGCCGGCGATGCCGACGAGGCTGAACTCGTCGGTCGCGAAGACCTTGTCCATGTCACGGTTCGCGATGAGGTTGCCCATGGTGGCCCGGCGGTCACCGGCCATGACGACGCCCCCGTCGTAGGTCAGCGAGACGATCGTCGTTCCGTGGGGTGCCTCGATCGCGGCACCTGCGGGCAGGCCCCGTCCGGAGGGCAGCAGGCTCGGTGCGTGGGCGGACAGGAACTCGGTGAACGACGACGAACCGGGCACGAGGTATGCCGTGGGGAGGCGGCCACCGTCGGCGTCGCGGGTCACTGGCCACCCTTCTGGACGAAACCGCGCACGAACTCCTCGGCGTTGGACTCCAGCACCCCGTCGATCTCGTCGAGGATGTCGTCGATCTCGCTCGTGCTGATGACGGGTGCCGCGGTCGCCGCCTCGGGGGCGTCGTCGGGGCCGCCGTCATCGCGACGCTGTGGCTTGATCTGCTCCTGGCCGGCCATGGTGCTCCCTCGTGTGTGCGTGAGACTGGATCGAGCCTAGTCGCCCGACGCCTGGCTGCTGCGTGCCAGGGCCGCCAGCAGCGCGGCGGCGTCCGGAGCGTTGCGGACCAGATCGCCCACCCCGGCCTCGGTTCCGCGCAGCGGTTCGAGCATGGGAACCCGCTGGAGGGTGCGCTGGCCCCGGACGTCGAAGATCACCGAGTCCCAGGAGGCCGCCACGACGTCGTCCGGGAAGCGCCGCAGGCACTCACCCCGGAACCACGCCCGGGTGTCGGTGGGGGCCTGCGTGACCGCCGCGCGCACGGCATCCTCCTCGACGAGCATCTCGAGACGGCCGGTGGCGGCGAGTCGGTGCGCCAGCCCCCGGTCCGCCCGCACGTCGGACCACTGGAGGTCCACGGCCTTGAGCCGCGGGTCACCCCACCCGAGGGAGTCGCGCCCGCGGTACCCCTCGAGCACGGCGAGCTTGGCGACCCAGTCGACCTCGCGGCGGGCCTCCATGGGATCGCGCGAGAGCCGGTCGAGCACCGTGCCCCACCAGTGCATCACCTCGACGGTGTCCGGGTCGGGCTCGCCACCAGAGGTGTGCTCGACGAAGGCCGCCGCACGGTCGTGGTACTCCCACAGCAGGTCGAGGGCGGTCATCCGGCGGCCGTCGACGAGCTCGATCGTGGTCTTCAGCGTCGGGTCGTGGGACACGGCGTGCAGCGTGGCCACCGGGCGGCGCACGGAGAGGTCGGCGCCCACGGCATCCGCCTCGATCATGGCGAGCACGAGGGACGTCGTGCCCATCTTGAGCAGGTTCGCCACGTCGGCGTGGTTGGCGTCGCCGATGATGACGTGCAGGCGGCGGTAGCGGTCGGCCACCGCGTGCGGCTCGTCGCGGGTGTTGATGATCGGGCGCTTCAGGGTCGTCTCCAGGCCGACCTCGACCTCGAAGAAGTCGCTGCGCTGGGCCAGCTGGTAGCCAGCGGTACGGGAATCGACCCCGATGCCGACGCGGCCGGAACCGCACATGACCTGTCGGACGACGAAGAACGGCGTCAGGTGCCGCACGATGTTCGCGAACGGGGTGGCCCGTGACATCAGGTAGTTCTCGTGCGTGCCGTAGGACGAGCCCTTGCCGTCGGTGTTGTTCTTGTAGAGGTTGATGCCGGGCGGCATCGTCGCCAGGCGGGCGACGGCCTCGCGCATGACGAGCTCGCCGGCGCGGTCCCACGTGACGGCGTCCCGGGGAGTCGTCACCTCGGGCGAGCTGTACTCGGGGTGCGCGTGGTCGACGTACAGCCGGGCGCCGTTGGTGAGCACGACGTTCGCCAGCGTCGGGTCCTCGACGTCCGTCAGCTGGCTGGGGTGGGCGATCCCCCGCCCCATGTCGAAACCCCGCGCGTCGCGCAGCGGCGCCTCGTCGGCGTAGTCCCAGCTGGCCCTCGCCGGTCGGATGCCGCGTGAGGTCGCGTACGTCGTGACGACGTCGCCCGAGGCGACCATGGGATTGGCGCTCGGATCCCCCGGGACGACGATTCCGTACTCGGTCTCGATCCCCATCACCCTGCGCACCGTCATGGCTCGACCATACTGACCGCGTGCGCAGCTACCGCGGAGTCTCCCCCCTCATCGCCGCGGTCTCGTTCGCGGCGACCCATCGTGGCCCGCCCATCGAGGCACTGGACCACGACGGCATCCACCGGGCGCGCACCGCGGTGCGGCCCACCCATCCCCTCCTGTCGTGGGTGACGGGGCGCCCGGACCCGGCGGTCGGCATCACCTTCGGCACGGCACCTGCCCGCGACGACCACGAGATCCCGCTGCGGATCTACCGACCCCGCACCCTGCGGGACAGCCGTACCGACGTGCCGGTCATCATGTGGTTCCACGGCGGCGGCTGGGTGCTCGGCAACGTCGTCGACTACGACCCGATCTGCACCTTCCTCGCGGCGCAGGTGGGGGCGGTCGTCGTCTCGGTCGACTACCGGATGGCGCCCGAGCACCGCGCCCCGGTGGCGGTGAACGACTGCGTGGACGCCACGACCTGGGTGGGGGTGCACGGTGACGTCCTGCACGCCGACACCTCGCGCATGGCCGTGGCCGGTGACTCGGCGGGCGGCAACCTCGCGGCCGTGGTCGCCCAGGTGCTGCGCGACCACGGCGACACCAGGATTCGACACCAGGCCCTGATCTATCCTGCGACCGACGCCACGATGAGCTCACCCTCGGTGCAGCAGAACGCGCACGCGCCCATCCTCACCAGACGGTCGATGGTGACCTTTCGCGACCACTACCTCGGCCCGGGCCACGACCGGCGCGACCCGCTCGTGTCACCGCTGTTCGGTCGGCTGGACGGTCTCCCGCCCGCACTGGTGCAGACGGCCGACCTCGACCCGCTGCGCGACGACGGCATCCGGTACGCCGAGGCCCTGCAGGCAGCCGGTGTGTCGGCCCGGCTGACGAACTACCTCAAGGTTCCCCACGGCTTCGCGTCGATGCCGGGGGCGGCACCGGCGGTGGGGCGACAGCACCGGTGGGAGCTCGCAACCGAGGTGCGAAGCGCCCTGTCGGCAGCGGGCTGAGCACTAGGCTGCGCACATGCGCGAGGTCGTCGTCTTCTCCGGGTCGGCCCACGAGCCCCTGGCCCACCGCATCTGCGACGAACTCGGGGTGGAGCTGTCGCAGACGGCGCTCAGCCGGTTCAGCAACGACTGCCTCCAGGCCCAGCTGCTGGCGAACTGCCGCCAGCGCGACGTCTACATCGTCCAGCCCCTCGTGCCCCCGACGCAGGACTCGCTCATGGAGCTGCTGCTCATGATCGATGCCGCCAAGGGCGCCTCCGCGGGCATGATCACCGCGGTGATCCCCCACTACGCCTATGCCCGCAGCGACAAGAAGGACGCCTCGCGCATCTCGCTCGGAGGCCGGCTCGTGGCTGACCTGATCTCGACCGCGGGTGCCGACCGCGTGCTCACGATGAACCTGCACGCCCCGCAGGTGCACGGCTTCTTCTCCGTGCCGGTGGACCACCTCACCGCACTCGGGGTGCTCGCCGACCACTTCCGCGAGCAGGACCTCGACAACACCGTCGTCGTCTCCCCCGACCTCGGGAACGCCAAGGACGCCACCCAGTTCTCGCGGCTGCTCGGTCTGCCCGTCGCTGCCGGGTCAAAGCGCCGGCTCGGCGACGACACCGTCGTCATCGACTCCATCGTCGGCGACGTCGAGGGCAAGCGGGCCATCGTGCTCGATGACGAGATCGCCACGGGCGGCTCCATCATCGAGCTGCTCGACCGCCTGGCCGACCACGGCGTCACCGAGGCAGCCGTCGCGACGACCCACGGCCTGTTCGCCGGCCGGGCCGTCGAACGGCTGCGCGGTCACGACATGATCACCGAGGTTGTCACCACCGACACCGTGCCCGCTCCCAAGGACTGGCCGGAGCTGCGGGTGCGCTCGGTGGCCGGGCTGTTCGCCGAGGCCATCAAGCGCATCCACGAGGGCGAGTCGGTGTCGAGCCTGTTCGACGGCGTCGACCCCACGCACGCCCCGCCGCGGCAGAGCACGCTGTTCGACCGGGTGGGCTCGTGAGCCGGGCCCTGCCGGCGGTCCTCGACGTCGCTCTCGTCGTCGTCTTCGCTGCCCTCGGTCGGCGCTCGCACGCCGAGGGTCTCGACGTGCTCGGGGTGCTGCGCACCGCCGCGCCCTTCGTCGCCGGGACCGCGGCCGGCTGGTTGGTCGCCAGCCTGACCCTGGATGCCGGGCCGCGCGACCTGGCGTTCGGCGCGGTCGTGCTCGTGTGCACCGTGGTCGTGGGCATGCTGCTGCGCCGGGTCATCGGCGACGGCACTGCTGCCTCGTTCGTGATCGTCGCGACCACCGTGCTGTCGCTGATGCTCCTCGGCTGGCGACTGATTGCCCGCCTCGTCGCCTGACGGCAGGCCTGCCCCTGAGGGTCAGTGGTCAGGCACCGCGAATCACAGGTACTGGCCGGTGTTGGCGACCGTGTTGATCGACTTGCCGGGCTCGGTGCCCTCCTTGGTCTTGATGAGCGTGCGGATGTAGACGATCCGCTCACCCTTCTTGCCGGAGATGCGCGCCCAGTCGTCGGGGTTCGTCGTGTTCGGGAGGTCCTCGTTCTCGCGGAACTCGTCGGTGCACGACTGGAGCAGGTGCTCGACCCGCAGACCCCGCTGACCGGTGTCGAGGAAGTCCTTGATCGCCATCTTCTTGGCGCGGTCGACGATGTTCTGGATCATCGCGCCGGAGTTGAAGTCCTTGAAGTACAGGATCTCCTTGTCACCACCGGCGTAGGTCACCTCGAGGAAGCGGTTCTCCTCCTCCTCGGTGTACATCCGCAGCACCACGGCGTCGATCATGGCCTGCACGGTCGCCTGCTCCGAGCCGCCGTTCTGGGCGACGTCGTCGGGGTGCAGCGGCAGGGTCTCGACGAGGTACTTCGCGAAGATCTCACGGGCAGCCTCGGCGTCGGGGCGCTCGATCTTGATCTTCACGTCCAGGCGCCCCGGCCGCAGGATGGCCGGGTCGATCATGTCCTCGCGGTTCGAGGCACCGATCACGATGACGTGCTCGAGCCCTTCGACGCCGTCGATCTCGGAGAGCAGCTGCGGCACGATCGTCGTCTCGACGTCGGAGGAGACACCCGACCCGCGCGTGCGGAACAGCGATTCCATCTCGTCGAAGAACACGACGACCGGGTAGCCCTCGTTGGACTTCTCGCGGGCCCGCTGGAAGATCAGCCGGATGTGCCGCTCGGTCTCGCCGACGTACTTGTTGAGCAGCTCGGGGCCCTTGATGTTGAGGA
>NZ_DAORSO010000024.1:0-26773 GCF_035443565.1 Ornithinibacter sp.
GAAGAGGTCATAGGGCCGGGTCCCCCTGAGCTCTGAGCCTGCGAAGAGGTCATAGGGGAATGTTCCCGTGCTTCTTGGGTGGCAGCGACGCACGCTTGGTGCGCAGCGCCCGCAACGCCTTCGTGACGTTCATCCGGGTGTTCGACGGGGTGATGACGGTGTCGATGTACCCGCGCTCGGCGGCGATGTAGGGGTTGGCCAGGGCGTCCTCGTACTGCTTGATGAACGTGGCGCGGGCCTCCTCGACCGACTCTCCGCGCTCGGCGGCGGCCGCCAGCTCCTTGCGGTAGAGGATGTTGACGGCACCCTGGGCGCCCATGACGGCGATCTGGGCGGTCGGCCAGGCGAGGTTGATGTCAGCGCCGAGGTGCTTGGAGCCCATGACGTCGTAGGCGCCGCCGTAGGCCTTGCGGGTGATGACCGTGACCAGAGGCACGGTGGCCTCGGCATACGCGTAGATGAGCTTCGCTCCGCGGCGGATGATCCCGTCCCACTCCTGGTCGGTGCCGGGCAGGAAGCCGGGCACGTCGACGAAGGTCAGGATCGGCACGTTGAAGGCGTCGCACGTGCGCACGAACCGCGCGGCCTTCTCGGAGGCGTTGATGTCGAGCGTGCCGGCGAACTGCATCGGGTTGTTGGCCACGATGCCCACCGAGTGGCCCTCGACCCGGCCGAAGCCGACGACGAGGTTCGGGGCGAACAGCGGCTGGACCTCGAGGAACTCGCCGTCGTCGAGCACTCGGGTGATGACCTCGTGCATGTCGTAGGGCACGTTGGCGCTGTCCGGGATGATCGTGTCGAGGAAGCGGTCGTCGTCGGTGACCTCGAGGTCGTTCTCCTCGCCGAACACCGGTGCCTGCTCCATGTTGTTGCTCGGCAGGTAGGACAGCAGCGCCTTGACGTACTCGATGGCGTCGTCCTCGTCGGTGCCCATGTAGTGGGCGACGCCGGACGTCGTGTTGTGGGTGCGGGCGCCGCCGAGCTCCTCGAAGCCGACGTCCTCACCGGTGACGGTCTTGATGACGTCGGGCCCGGTGATGAACATGTGCGAGGTCTGGTCGACCATGACGGTGAAGTCGGTGACCGCGGGGGAGTAGACCGCGCCCCCGGCGCACGGGCCCATGATGAGCGAGATCTGGGGGATGACCCCGGAGGCGTGCACGTTGCGCCGGAAGATCTCGCCGTAGAGGCCGAGGGAGACCACGCCCTCCTGGATGCGCGCCCCACCCGAGTCGTTGAGGCCCACGACGGGGCACCCGACCTTCATCGCGAAGTCCATGACCTTCGTGATCTTCTCGCCGAAGACCTCACCCAGCGACCCGCCGAAGACGGTGAAGTCCTGGGCGAACACGGCGACGGTGCGGCCGTCGACGGTGCCGTACCCGGTGACGACGCCGTCGCCGTAGGGGCGGTTGCGGTCCTGGCCGAACGCGACCGAGCGGTGTCGGGCGTACTTGTCCATCTCGACGAACGACCCCTCGTCGAGCAACAGCTCGAGCCGTTCGCGGGCCGTCTTCTTGCCGCGGGCGTGCTGCTTCTCGACGGCGCGCTCGGATCCGGCACCCGCGACCTCGGCCACGCGGCGCTTGAGGTCGGCGAGTTTTCCGGCGGTCGTCGTGGTGTCGATGTCCTTCGGGACGTCGGTACCGCCGATGGCTTTGGTGTCGCTGGAGGGCATGGCCCGAGCCTAGCCTTGGGAGCGTGAGCCAGAACCCTGACCAGCGACCGCTCAGCGAGCGATCCGTCACACCGGGCGCGCCGTGGCCGCCCATCGAGGTTTTCGACCGCCTGGGGTCGACGAACGACGAGGTTCGATCGGCTCCCTCGCCGTGGCGCGTGGTCGTCGCGGAGGAGCAGGATGCCGGTCGCGGGCGTCTCGGACGGACGTGGACGACGACGCCGGGCACCTCCCTGGCCGTGTCCGTGTTCGTGCCACCTCCGGCATCCGGCCCGTCGTGGGTGCCGCTGCTCGCGGGTCTCGCCGTTCGCCGGGCCGTGGCCGAGGTGGCCGGCCTCGAGACGGCGCTGAAGTGGCCGAACGACGTGCTCGTCCCGGGCGACGGGGACCGCAAGCTCGCCGGCCTGCTGTGCGAGTGGATGGCCGACGGCGTGGTCGTGGGCCTGGGCATCAACGTGGACACCGCCCGCGAGGACCTCCCGCTCGACACGGCCACGTCGCTGCGAGCGGCGGGCGCCCCCGGCGTGGACCGCGCCGCGCTGCTCTCGGCCTTCCTCACCCACCTGGCCGCGCTGCTGCGCGACGACACCGGCCCCGGCGGCAGCGCGCAGGCGGCGTACGTGGCGGCCTGCTCGACGGTGGGCCGCGTCGTCGAGGTCCACCTGCCCGGGGGCGCCGTCGTCCACGGGATCGGGACAGGAGTTGACGCAGCGGGCAGACTGACGGTCCGGGACGAGACCGGCACCCAGACCGTGTCCGCCGGTGACGTCGTCCACGTCAGGTCGCGCTGAGAGGAGTTCCATGACCACCGAGGAGGTCAGCGGCGCCCGCGACCACCCCCTCGTCGAGGAGCTGCCCGGGCAGATCGAGCGGCGACTGCTCGGCCGGCCGGCCTCCATGGGCCGTCGCGAGGTCTCCGAGGGCGCCGGGGTCGAACCGGTGGTGGCGCGCCGCTTCTGGCACGCGATGGGGTTCCAGAACGTCGACGACGAGGACGCGATGTTCACCGAGGCCGACCTCGAGGCCCTCAAACGGGTGGCCCGCCTCATCGGCGACGGGGAGATCAGTGAAGAGCTCGCCCTGGGCATGACCCGTGCCTTCGCCCGCACGTCCGACCGGCTCGCGGTCTGGCAGACCCAGCTCGTGGCCGAGTCGCTCACGTCGCCGTTCTCCGAGGAGCTCGAGGGCAAGGACAGCCGTTCGGTGCCCGAGCCGCGCATCGCTGCCGATGCCGCCGAGCTGCTCGCGAACATCTGTGACGACATCGAGCCCCTGCTCGTCTACGTCTGGCGCCGTCACCTGACCAACGCGATCGCCCGCATGATCGCCGACGCAGACCCGGCCGTGCACTCCGACCCGTCCGCCCCCATCCGGGTCGTCGGCTTCGCCGACCTGGTGTCCTTCACCTCGTTCGTCCGCCGGATGAGCGAGCGGCAGCTGGCCCGGCTGGTCCAGCGGTTCGAGCTGTTGGCCAGTGACGTGATCACCGAGCACGGTGGGCGGGTGATCAAGACCGTCGGCGACGAGGTCCTCTTCGTGCACACGGATGCCGCGGCCGCCTCGGCGATCGCCCTCGACCTCGTGGACGCCATGGCCGAGGACGAGCTGCTGCCGCCCGTGCGCGTCGGACTGGCCCACGGCCGGGTGGTCTCCCGCCTCGGTGACGTCTTCGGTCTGACGGTCAACAAGGCGAGCCGGATCACCGCCGTCACCCCCTCCGGCCACGTCTTCGTCGATGAGGACATGGCCAAGGTCCTGCGCTCGGTGTCGGGCTTCAGCGCCACCGAGCGTCGCCGTCGGATGCTGCGCGGGATCGGCGTGGTGACCCTCCACGAGCTCCAGCGCGCCCCGGGCGGTCGAGGTCCAGCGCTCCGGGAGATCGACGCGCGACTACCATCGAAGCCATGACCAAGGTGCTGCTCGCGGAGGATGACCCCGCGATCTCCGAGCCGCTGGCCCGGGCGCTGCGGCGCGAGGGCTACGAGGTGGACGTGGTCACCGACGGGGAGTCCGCACTCGCGCAGGCGCTGTTGGCACCGGACCTGGTCGTGCTCGACCTCGGCCTGCCCAAGATGGACGGGCTCGAGGTGTGTCGCCGGCTGCGCGCCCAGGGGGGCACCGTCCCCGTGCTCGTGCTGACCGCGCGCGCCGACGAGGTCGACACCGTCGTCGGGTTGGATGCCGGGGCCGACGACTACGTGACCAAACCGTTCCGGCTGGCCGAGCTGCTGGCGCGTACCCGGGCGCTGCTGCGCCGTGGGGTCGTCGAACCGGCCGCCGACTCGCTGGTGCGCATCGACCCCGAGGGGCGGCGCGTCTTCCTGCGGGGCCAGGAGGTGCCCTTCACGGGCAAGGAGTTCGAGCTCCTCAAGCTCCTCGTCGCCAACGAGGGCAAGGTCGTCTCGCGTGAGCGCATCATGCGCGAGGTCTGGGACAGCGCTTGGTACACCTCCACCAAGACGCTCGACATGCACGTCTCGGTGCTGCGCAAGAAGCTCGGCGACGACGCGTCGCAGCCCAGCTACATCACGACGATCCGCGGGGTCGGCTTCCGCTTCGACGCCCCGCAGGAGTGAGCCCTCGTGCGTCGCCTGCTCGTCTGGACAGCCGTGCAGGCGGTCGCCATCAGCGGGGTCATCATCACCGTGGGGTTCTCGATCTTCATCCTGTGGCGTGACGACCCCAGCGAGTCGATCATCTCCGCAGGGCAGCAGACAGCACGTGAGGCCTCCTCACCCCTGCTCTCGCTCTGGGCCCACCTGGTCGCCCTCCTCGTCGCGACCGCCCTGGCGCTCGCCGTCGCCGCGTGGGTCGCGGACCGTCGGGCCCTGCGGGTCTCGCACTTCCTGCGGACGCTGGGGGAGCGGGCCGAGCGTCTGGCACCGGGGGATCCGCGCCCGGTCCCGCTGAACTCGGGGATCGAGGAGGTGGATCGCCTCGATGCGGCGCTGGCACGGGGGGCGCAGCAGGGTGCGAAACGGCTCGCCTCCGAGCGTGACTTCGCGGCGGACGCCTCCCACCAGCTGCGCACGCCGCTGACCGCGTTGCTCATGCGGCTCGAGGAGATCGCGAGCACCGACGACCTCACGGTCGTGGGGGAGGAAGCCACGATCGCCATCGGTCAGGTCGAACGACTGAGCCGAGTCGTCGACGACCTGATGAGCCGAACCCGCAGCGGGGTCGAGACCAACCCGGCGGTCTCCCTCGACTCGGTCCTCGCCTCGCTCCAGCGCGAGTGGCAGCCGGCCTTCGCCGCGGCCCGCCGCAGCATCCACGTGAGCGGTGAGCGGGGTCTGCGGGTGCGGGCGACCCCGGTGGCGTTGGCGCAGATCCTCACGACCCTGCTCGAGAACTCGCTGGCCCACGGCGCGGGCACCGTCGAGGTGGCGGCTCGTCGGTCCGGCCCGTCCGTCGTCATCGAGGTGAGCGACACCGGCGCGGGTGTCGCGCCGACCCTGGCGCCGCACATCTTCGAGCGAGCGGTGTCGTCCTCGGGTAGTGGGTTGGGGCTCAGCCTCGCTCGGGACCTGGCCGAGGCTGCGGGGGGACGGCTCGAGCTCGCGCGTGCCGTGCCGCCGTTGTTCGCCCTCTTCCTGTCGGTCAGCGAGGACTGAGTCAGATCTTCTCGCTGGCGAAGACGAAGCGGCGGTAGGTCCAGAACCGGAACAGCGTGCCGAGGCCGATCCCCACGATCGTCGCGACGTTGTCGGCCAGGCGGGAGGTGAAGCCCAGCCCGTAGTGCGAGAACGCCAGGGTGACCGTGGCGATCCCGAGGGCGACGATGTTCACGCCGAAGAACAGGGCCACCTCGTGGTGGGCCGGGCGGCTGCGGCGGTGCCGGAAGGTCCACTGCCGGTTGCCGACCCACGAGAACAGGGTCGCGACGAGGCCGGAGATGATCTTGGCGGTGGTGACCCGGTCCTCGAGGACCGTGTGCCACAGCAGGTTGGCCAGCCCGAGGTCGATGACGAAGGCGAGCGCCCCGATGACACCGAACTTGATCATCTCCCGGTAGATGACGTCCATCGCGCCTCGGGCCCACGCCATGAGTCGCGCAGGTCCGCGCGTCGGCGTGGAGGGGGGATGGGACACCGATGCAGCCTAACCAAGAGAGGTCGCTATTCTCGCTGGGTGACCACCCCACGTCGCGCTCCCGGAGGATTCCCCGTCGTCGGCATCATCGGAGGTGGCCAGCTCGCTCGGATGTGTGCCGGGCCGGCCGCCGAGCTCGGCATCACGCTCAGCGTGTTCGCCGAGGCCGAGGACGCCAGCGCCGCCCTCGTCGTGCCCAGCTCGCCGGTCGGTGACCACACCGTGGCCGAGGCGGTGCACGCGTTCGCCCAGCACTGCGACGTCGTGACCTTCGACCACGAGCACGTCCCCGCGCACGTCCTGGACCTCCTCGTCGCCGAGGGGGTCGAGCTGCACCCGCGGCCGGCTGCCCTGCGTTTCGCGCAGGACAAGCTCGCGATGCGTGAGCGGCTGACCGAGCTGGGCATCCCGTGCCCTCGCTGGACGCGCGCCGACGACGTCGCCGAGGTCACCGCCTTCGGGGATGCCGTGGGCTGGCCGGTCGTCGCCAAGACCCCGCGGGGTGGCTACGACGGCAAGGGGGTGCGGCTCGCGGCATCCGCCGACGACCTCGCCGACTGGCTCGAGCGGGCTGCGACGGACGGCACCGGGCTGCTCCTCGAGGAGCGGGTGCCCTTCGTGCGGGAGCTGGCCGTGCTCGTCGCCCGCAGCCCTTCGGGGCAGGCCGCGGCGTGGCCGGTCGTCGAGACGGTCCAGACCGACGGCATCTGCACCGAGGTGCTCGCCCCGGCCCCGGGGCTGGACGCCGACCTCGCAGCCGACGCGGTCCACGCCGCGCTGCGCCTCGCCGGCGAGCTCGACGTCACCGGGGTGCTGGCGGTCGAGATGTTCGAGGTGGTGGATGCCGGTGGGCCGGCGTTCCGGGTCAACGAGCTCGCGATGCGGCCCCACAACTCCGGCCACTGGTCGATGGACGGTGCGATCACGGGGCAGTTCGAGCAGCACCTGCGGGCCGTCCTCGACCTCCCGCTCGGCTCGCCCCGACCGCACGAGCGCTGGACCGTCATGGCAAACGTCCTCGGCGGTGACTACCCGGACCTGTACCCCACGTACCGGCACGTCATGGCGAGGGACCCCGAGGCGAAGGTGCACATGTACGGCAAGGGAGTTCGCCCGGGGCGCAAGATCGGGCACGTCAACATCAGCGGCGACGACCTCGCCGACCTGCGTGAGCGCGCCGCCCACGCCGCCGACTACATCCAGGGAGTGGTGACCGAATGAGCCGACAGGAACAGGGCGCCGAGGTCACCGGTCAGGTGCCCGTGGTCGGCGTCGTCATGGGGTCGGACTCGGACTGGCCGGTCATGCAGGCGGCGGCCGCTGCCCTCGACGAGTTCGGCATCGCCTGCGAGGTCGACGTCGTCTCGGCGCACCGGATGCCGCAGGAGATGGTGGGGTACGGCGCCAGCGCGCAGGAGCGCGGTCTGCGCGTCATCATCGCCGGAGCCGGGGGAGCGGCCCACCTGCCGGGCATGCTGGCGTCGGTCACCTCGCTCCCGGTCATCGGGGTGCCCGTGCCGCTGAAGTACCTCGACGGCATGGATTCCCTGCTGTCCATCGTGCAGATGCCGGCGGGGGTGCCGGTCGCGACCGTCTCCGTCGGCGGGGCGCGCAACGCCGGCCTGCTCGCCGCGCGCATCCTCGGTGCCGGTGAGGGGCCTGAGGCCGCGCGGATCCGCGACGCCCTCACGACCTTCCGGGGCGCACTTCGTGACGAGGCGCACGCGAAGGGTGCGGCGCTGCGCGAACGGCGCGCCGACGGCATCCGCGACTGACGACGCGTCAGCGCTGCATGCCCTCGCTGCGCACCTTGGGCCACTCGTGCCTGGGGCACGTGTCCATCACGACGTCGAGGCCAGCGGCCCGTGCGCGCTCGGCGGCAGCCGCGTCGACCACGCCGACCTGCATCCACACGGCATCGATCCGCAGGCGGTCCTTGTGCGCGATCGCCTCGTCGACGACCGCCCCGACGTGTTCTGAGCTGACGAAGCAGTCGATGACCTTGACGTCCTGGTCAGGGATGTCGGCGATCGAGGCGTAACCCCGGGCGCCGTGCACGGTCTCGGCCTTGGGGTGCACGGGGATGATCGACTTGCCGAGCTCGACGTGCAACCACTGGGAGATCCCGTACGCGACGCGGTCACGGTTGGCGGACAACCCCACGATGACCCAGGTTCCCGGGTCCATGAGCAGCCCGCGGACGAGGTCGGGGTCGTTCTGGTGCTTCAGGCCCATGCCGACATCATGCCCCGGTCAGTCGTTGCCGAACAGGTCGCGCGTGTAGACCTTGTCGGCCACGTCGCGCAGCTCGTCGACGAGGCGGTTGGCGACGATGACGTCGCTGCGGCTCTTGAGCTCGTCGAGGTCGCGGACGACCTCCGAGCCGTAGAAGCGGTCGTCGCTCAGCTCGGGCTCGTACACGATCACCTCGATGCCCTTGGCCTTGATCCGCTTCATGACGCCCTGGACGCTGCTGGAGCGGAAGTTGTCCGACCCTGCCTTCATGATCAGGCGGTGGATGCCGACGACTCGGGGCGCCCGCGCGACGATGTCGGCGGCCACGTAGTCCTTGCGCGTCGTGTTCGCCGTGACGATGGCGCTGATCAGTGTCTGGGGGACGTCGGCGTAGTTCGCGAGCAGCTGCTTGGTGTCCTTGGGCAGGCAGTACCCGCCGTAGCCGAACGACGGGTTGTTGTAGTGCGTCCCGATCCGCGGGTCGAGGCCGACGCCCTCGATGATCTGGCGGGTGTCCAGGCCGTGCGTTGCGGCGTAGGTGTCGAGCTCGTTGAAGAACGCCACCCGCATCGCGAGGTAGGTGTTGGCGAAGAGCTTGACCGCCTCCGCCTCGGTGCTGTCGGTGAGCAGTACCGGCACGTCGTCGTCGAGCGCTGCCTCGGCGAGCAGCTGGGCGAACCGCTCACCCCGTGGGCTCTGGTCGCCGACGACGATCCGTGACGGGTGCAGGTTGTCGTGCAGCGCCCGGCCCTCACGCAGGAACTCCGGCGAGAAGATGATGTTGTCGGTGCCGAGGCGTCGGCGCAGGCCGGCCGTGAAGCCGACCGGGATCGTCGACTTGATGACGGCGGTGGCGTCGGGGTTGATGGTGACGACGTCGGAGACGACCTGCTCGACGCTGCTCGTGTCGAAGTAGTTGGTGCGCTCGTCGTAGTTCGTCGGCGTGGCGACGACGACGTACTCGGCGCGCGAGTAGGCCTCGTGCTTGTCGTTGGTCACCGTGAGCCGCAGGTCGGAGCGGGCCAGGCGCTCCTCGATGTCGGGGTCGGCGATGGGGCTGCGTCCCGCCCTGATCTGCTCCAGACGGCTCTCGTCGATGTCGAAGGCGACGACGTCGTGGTGCTCCGCGAGCAGGACGGCGATGGACAGACCGACGTAGGACGTCCCGACGACGCAGATGGTTCGGCTCATGTCGCCCCACGATACGGGGCGGCGAGTTGCGTCGACGACCGCGGCGGAGTTGGCTGGGGGCGTGCGCTCGTGACACTGCCCTCGAGAGGATCACCATGAAGTTCGGCCTGTTCATCCCGCAGGGGTGGCGTCAGGATCTCGTCGGCATCGACCCGGCGCAGCACTGGGGCGTGATGGCTGGTCTCGCCCGGCGGGTCGACGGCAACCCCGACTGGGAGTCGATCTGGGTCTACGACCACGTCCACACCGTTCCCCGTCCGATCGAGGAGACGACGCACGAGGCCTGGTCCCTCATGGCCGCCTTCGCCGGGGTCACGGGTCGGGTGCGACTGGGCCAGATGTGCACGTGCATGGGGTACCGCAACCCGGCCTACCTCGCGAAGGTCGCGGCGACGGTCGACGTCATCTCGGAGGGACGCCTCGAGATGGGCATCGGCGCCGGCTGGTACGAGCACGAGTGGCGCGCCTACGGCTACGGCTTCCCGAGCGCGGGGGAGCGGCTGCAGGCGCTGCGCGAGGGCGTCGAGATCATGCAGCAGATGTGGACGACCGGCTACGGGAACTACGCCGGGGAACACTTCACCGTCGACGGGGCCATGTGCTTCCCCCGGCCGCTGCAGGGCGATTCCGCGCCGGGGAGCCCGCGCAACGGCATCCCCGTGTGGATCGCCGGCGGAGGCGAGAAGAAGACGCTGCGGATCGCCGCGGAGTACGCCGACTACACGAACTTCTCGGGGATGCCGGAGGAGTTCAGCGCCAAGAGCGAGATCCTCAGGGCGCACTGCGCTGACGTGGGGCGCGAGTTCGAGGACATCGTGCGCAGCGCCAACTTCAACGTCGTCATCGGCCGCGACGACGCGGAGGTGCAGGAGCGGCTGGCCTGGATCCGTGACCACTACACCTCGGCGGGCCTGCCGGAGGACGTCGTCGAGTCGACCGTGAAGTCGTTCGCCGACGGTCCGCTCGTCGGCACACCCGAGCAGATAATCGAGGCGCTGGTGGACCTGCGCTCGCGCGGGATGACGTACGCCATCACGTACTTCGTCGAGCAGGCGTACGACCTGTCGGGTGTGGAGCTGTTCGAGCAGGCCGTCATCCCCGCGTTCATGGAGCGCGAGCAGCACGGCGGGATGTGGCACTTCCTCCACGGTCGTTGAGATGCCGGTCAGGTGAGACACGCGACCCCGGACGGCCATCGGTATACCGATCGGTACCATGCCTGTCATGAGTGGCAACCCCGACTTCGACACCTACCGGCTCTCCGAGGACCACGAGGCGATTCGTGAGGCCGTCCGCGCCGTCGCGCAGGACAAGATCGCCCCGTGGGCGGCCGCGGTCGACGAGGAGGCGCGCTACCCCCAGGAGGCGCACGACGCCCTCGTCGCGAGCGACTTCTTCGCGCCGCACGTGGGGGAGGAGTACGGCGGCGTGGGTGCCGACGCGCTCGCGACCTGCATCGTCATCGAGGAGGTCGCCCGGGCCGATGCCTCCGCCTCGCTCATCCCGGCGGTCAACAAGCTCGGGTCGATGCCCGTCATCCTCGCGGGCAGCGAGGACCTGAAGACCCGCTACCTCACTCCGCTCGCGGCGGGGGAGACGACGTTCTCCTACGGGTTGTCCGAGCGGGAGGCCGGCTCGGACACCGCGGCGATGCGGTGCAAGGCGGTGCGCGACGGCGACGACTGGGTGCTCACGGGGCAGAAGTCGTGGATCACCAACGCGGGGGTCTCGCAGTTCTACACGGTGCTCGCCGTGACCGACCCTGACGGCCCGCGCGGCAACAACATCACCGCGTTCGTCGTGGAGAAGGACGACCCGGGGTTCACCTTCGGGGAGAAGGAGCGCAAGCTCGGCATCAAGGGCTCGCCCACCCGTGAGCTGCACTTCGACCGCACCCGCATCCCGGGTGACCGGGTCGTCGGTACCGTCGGCGGCGGGCTCAAGCTCGCACTGGCCACGCTGGACCACACCCGCGTCACGATCGGCGCCCAGGCCGTGGGCATCGCCCAGGGGGCGCTCGACCAGGCCGTGGCCTACGTCAGGGAGCGTCGCCAGTTCGGCAAGGCGGTGGCCGAGTTCCAGGGCGTGCAGTTCATGCTCGCCGACATGGCCATGGAGCTCGAGGCCGCCCGCCAGATGGTCTACGTGGCCGCCGCGAAGTCCGAGCGCGGGGACGCCGACCTGCCGTTCTTCGGTGCGGCAGCCAAGTGCTTCGCCTCCGACGTCGCCATGAAGGTGACCACGGATGCCGTCCAGCTGCTCGGCGGCGCGGGGTACACCCGCGACTTCCCCCTCGAGCGGATGATGCGCGACGCGAAGATCACCCAGATCTACGAGGGCACCAACCAGGTCCAGCGGATCGTGATGGCCCGTCAGCTCCTGAAGGGCTGAGCCGGCCAGCTCGTCGTCGCGGGAGGGCGTCGGGGGTCAGCCTCGTGGCCGACCGTCGGTGCCCTCGGGCGGGCTGTCGATCGGTGTGCCCTCGCGCAGCATGGTGAACAGGGCACCGGCGCGCTCGTCGTCCCAGATGACCGAGCTGCCGGCCCTCGTCGTCGTGTTCGTCGACGACAGCGGCACGACGAGGCTCAGGGCCTGGTCGGACGAGACCTTTCGCATCGTCGACAGGATCCGGTAGGAGTCCAGCAGCGAGGTGTCCTCGCCCACGACGACGCTTGACGTCGCCGTGTGGGTGAAGCCCCACCAGCGCCAGGGGAGGAGCACCGTCGACGGTGTCGCGGCCTGCTTCATCACGGCGCCGAGGAACTGACGCTGCCGTTCCGCCCGGCCGAGGTCGCCGCGAGGGTCGGAGTAGCGCGCTCGGACGTAACCCAACGCGTTCTTGCCGTCCAGCTCCTGGCAGCCGGCCTTGAGGTCGATGTGGGCCTTGGCATCCTTGATGTCGTTCTTCACGCACACCTCGACGCCCCCGAGGCTGTCGACCACGCCGGCGAATCCGCCGAGCCCGATCTCGACGTAGCCGTCGATGGGCAGACCCGTGGCCTCCTCCAGCGTGGCGACGAGCAGGCTCGGGCCCCCGATCGCGAACGCCGCGTTGACCTTGTTGTCCTTGTGCCCGGGGATCGGCAGGAAGCTGTCGCGGGGGATGGAGATGAGCACCGGTTTGCCCGACCCGCTCGGCGTGTGCACGAGGATGATCGAGTCGGTGCGGCGCCCCTCGGCGTCACCGCCCACACCGATCGCCTTGCGTTCAGCAGCAGTGAGCCCCTCGCGGCTGTCCGAGCCGACGAGCAGGTAGCTGCTTCCGCTGGCGTCCGCCGGCCGCTGCGTCGTTGGAGTGGTGTCCTCACGGGCAACCTGCGACCAGGCGTGGATCGGGGTGACCACGATGAAGACCACCCAGGCCGCGACCGCCGCCAGGACCAGCCGCGACAGGCGCCGCGCCCGTCCGGACCGGGGCGGTCGGGTCGAGCGCGGGGTGCGAGGCCCGCGCGGCGGGGTCGGGGGCGTCGGTCGGCCGGGCGAGACGGGCCGACCGAGTTCGTCGTATGCCGTGTGGCCCGGGTTCGGGGCCGTGGCTGCGCGTCGAGGCTTTGCTGTCGACGTCGGGGCGGGGTGGCTGGCCCGTCGGGTGTCGACGACGTAGACGTCCTCGTCGGCCGGTCTCCCTGGGCGCCTGCCCTGGGGGATCGGCCGTGCGTGGTCGTCGTTCATGTCGTGGAGTGCTCTCGGGCTGGGGGGTCACGTCGGCACCAGTCTGCCAACGGAGTCTGGGATCTGCCTGATCGCAAAATGCTCCCGACGGCGGCGCGCCTCGGTCGCCGCGGCGACGACAGGCCTGATAGTAGGCAGTCATGGGATCACAGAGCGGCTCCGCGGTGCTCGATCGCACCGCGACCGAAGCGCCGATCCGAGTTGACACCCGCACCACGGGCGACCCGCGCCGCGACCGCCGCCGCGCCTACGCGCTGCTCGGCCTCACGGTCGTGCTGCCCGGCTCGGCCCAGCTCGCGGTCGGCAACCCGACCCTCGGGCGCTTCGCCCTCAGGGGCTGGTTCGGGGTGTGGGCGGGTGCCGCCCTCCTCGGCCTCCTGGCAGTCGTCAACCGCACGGCGGCGCTCACGGTGATCACCCACCGGTGGTTCCTCGCGGTGCTCCAGGTGGTGCTCTTCGCCATGGCCGCGCTGTGGCTGGGGCTCCTCGTCGACGCCTGGCGGATCGGTCGCCCCGACCGGCTCGCTCGAACCGACCGGCGTCGCCTGCTCGTCGCCCTCGTCGTCCTGCTCGTCATCCTTCCGGGGGGCACCGCCTACGCCGGCGTCAACGTGGGGGCTGCCCGCACGGCGATGACCTCGGTGTTCGGTGCCGGGGACGCGGCCGGAGCCGTCGACGGCCGGTTCAACATCCTCCTGCTCGGCGGGGACAGCGGTCGCGGGCGTGAGGGCCTGCGACCCGACAGCATCCAGCTGGCCAGCGTCGATGCCGAGACGGGACGGGCCGTGCTGTTCGGCTTCTCCCGCGAGACGGAGCACATCACGTTTCGACCCGGCTCGGTCATGGCTGGGCTGATGCCGCAGGGGTGGACCTGCGGTGACGAATGCCTCCTCAACGGCCTGTACACCTGGGGGCGTGACCACGCCGATGAGTTCCCGGCCGGCACGAAGGACCCCGGCCTGCTCGCGACGACCGAGGCGGTCGAGGCGCTGTCCGGCCTCGACATCCAGTACCACGTGCTCGTCGACCTCAAGGGGTTCCGCAGCCTCGTCGATGCCGTGGGTGGCCTGGACATCACCGTGCAGCGACGCACGCCGATCGGCTCGCAGGCCAACATCAAGGGCTGGATCGAGGCGGGGGAGCGGCACCTCGACGGCCACGACGCGCTCTGGTACGCCCGGAGCCGGGCCAACTCCACGAACTACGAGCGGATGGCCCGCCAGCGTTGTGTCGTGACCGCGATGATCCGCCAGCTCGACCCGCAGACCGTGGTGCTGAACTTCGGCGACATCGCCAACGCCACCAAGGGCGTCTTCCAGACCGACATCCCGCAGGGCGCGCTCGCGACCCTGGGTGACCTGGCCGTGAAGACCAAGCAGCAGAAGATCACCTCGGTGAACTTCGTGCCTCCGCTCATCAAGCCGTGGGACTACGACCCGGCCGTCGTGCACGCTGCGGTCGACAAGGCCATCGCACGGTCCGAACAGGCCGACGAAAAGGCGGCCGAGGAGCCTGCCGCGGGGCCGGAGGCGTCCACGGCATCCGGTGGTGGCGCGAAGGCGTCGGCGACGGAACCGAAGAAGCAGGCGGTCATGGATCGTCCCGGTTCGGACCCGGATGCCGACACCTCGGACCTCGCGAGCGTCTGCTCGGCAGGCTGACGCCGTGATCGGTGCGAGCAGGCCTCGGCGCCGTGGCGGCGACTCGCCACGATTCCCGCAACCGCGACTCACTTTGGAATACTGAACGACTGTGCGAGACCACCCAGCAGCCCCTTCCCGTCCGCGGCTGAGTGTGGTGGTCCCGATCTACAACGTCGAGGACTACCTCGTGTCGTGCCTGGAGTCCCTGGCCGACCAGACCTTCAGCGACCTCGAGGTCCTGCTCGTGGACGACGGATCCCCCGACCGATCGGGGGAGATTGCCGACGAGTTCGCGCAGGGACGTCCGGGGTGGCGGGTCCTGCACGTCGAGAACGGAGGCCTGGGGCGGGCGCGCAACATCGGACTCGATGCTGCGGGCACCGAGTTCGTGACGTTCGTGGACTCCGACGACGTCGTCCCACGTGATGCCTACGAGTTGATGATGCACGCCATCGAAGGCAGTGGCAGTGACATCGTCAGCGGCGGTGTGCTCCGCTACGACGGAGCCCGTACCCGCCCGTCCGGACTGCACCGCCGGGCGGTCCCCGAGACCCGCATCGGCACGCACGTGCGGGCCATGCCCTCGCTGCTGTACGACACCACCGCGTGGAACAAGATCTTCCGGCGAGAGTTCCTCGTCGAGCACGGGCTGCGTTTCCCCGAGGGCGTCCTCTACGAGGACATCCCCTTGACGGTGCCAGCGCACTTCCTGGCCCGGTCCGTGGACCTCATCGAGGAGCCGGTCTACCTCTGGCGCGAACGCCAGACCGCCGAGCAGTCGATCACCCAGCGTCGGGCCGAGAGCCGCAACCTCATCGACCGGATGGCTGCGGTCTCCTCGGTCAACAGCTTCCTCGAGCGCACGGGCGAGGTCGACGGCAAGCGGCTGCACGACGAGAAGGTCCTGACCCTCGACATGCCGCTCTTCCTCGACGTCCTGCACGAGGGCGACGAGGAGTTCGCCGAGACCCTCGTGCGGGTCTTTCGTGAGTACCTCGCCGACGTCGACCCGGCCGTGATCGCCAAGCTCCCACCGCGGCGCCGCCTTTCGTACCACCTCATCCGGGAGAACCGCACCGCCGAGCTCGTGGAGGCCCACCAGCTGCAGGTGCGCGGTCCCAGGCCCGAGGTCGTCCGTCGCGGAGTCCGCCTGTACGTGCAGCTGCCCTACTTCGGGGACTCGTCCGTGGGTGTCCCGGACTCGGTCTACGAGGTGACCCGCTCGCAGCGGCTCGTGACCGGC
Source organism: Ornithinibacter sp. (assembly GCF_035443565.1). NCBI lineage: Bacteria > Bacillati > Actinomycetota > Actinomycetes > Micrococcales > Intrasporangiaceae > Ornithinibacter > Ornithinibacter sp. The sequence continues at coordinate 15,755 of NZ_DAORSO010000024.1, forward strand.
ATCCGTGATGTGCGATGGAAGGGCTCCTCCCTCGAGATCGACGGGCACGGCTACATCGATGGGGTCCCGGACATCGGCCCGGGGACGACGGTGCACCGGATGCAGCTGCGAGTCGTGGGCTCCAAGGCCGAGCGCCGTTCCGTGCGGGCGCGGCGGGTGCGCCGGGTGGACATCACCGGCCGGGCCAGGAACCGGGCGGTCAACTACGACGGTTCGGGCTTCCTTGCCCGGGTCCCCGCAGCCGACCTCGTGCTGCCCGACGGCAAGGATGCCGTCGAGTACGAACTCGTCGCCCAGGTGGCCGCCCCAGCAGCTCGACGGGGGTCGGTCGTCGGCAGCCCCGAGTACTCCCGTGCCCTGCACCCGCCGCGCGGTTGGGCGCCCGACGGCGTCCTCGTCGTTCCCGGCTACCGGGGCAAGAAGATGCGGATCGCCGCCCGCAGGGCTCCGGTCGTCGTTCGCGACGTCGTGGTCGAGGGCGAGGAGGTGGTGCTGACCCTGCGCGCGGCCCCGGGCACCCAGCTACCTGACTCCTACGTGCACCTGCGTCGCCTCGACGCCTCCGAAGGTGTCACGGTCCGCGTCGACCGGGAAGGTGCGACGGGGACCGCGCGCATCCCCGCCGAATCGCTCCACGTCACCTCGCGCTCGCTCGCCGAACGCCACTGGCGTCTGTGGCTGGCCGTGGCCGCGGCGGACGACCCGCAGGACGCGTCCGCCGTCGTCGACGAGCTCGTCACGGTGGCCTCCTCGACCGAACGGGAAGCCCCCCGGAGCCTGCGGATCAACGGTCGCCACGTCGGCCCGCTCGACGTCGACCCCGAGGCGGGCGCCGGACGGGCCCGGCTGCACGGCCGACTGCTGCAGCTGCGTGAGCGCGGCGTCACCGGGGCGGTCCTCGTCGACGGCCCGCTGCGACCACTGCTCACCGACTTCGCCTTCACGCCGGATGGGCTGGAGCTGCACGGAGACACCGAGGACGTCGATCTCGATCAGCTCGTCCTGCTCTCTCGCTCGGACCGTCTCGAGGTGCCCGTCGAGGTGCTCGGTGGGACGTGGCGCGCACTCGTGCCGGCCACGGGTTCGCCGGGGCAGCCCTGCCTGCGCTGGCTGCGTCCCGGACGCTGGAGCGTCCTCGCCGGGGTGCACGGGGATGACGAGGCGACGCTCGGGGTGCACGTCTCGGCTGGTGCCGAGGCGCACCTGTCCGACACGGGCGGCGAGAAGGTCGTCGTCGTGTTGCGCACCTCCCCGTCCCACGAGCTGGGGCTCGTCGTCGACGGGGGCGGGGCGTGGAGGGACCGCGGCGCGTTCAACCAGAAGATCGCCCGCCGAGTGCACTACCGACTCGCGCGGCGGCTCCCACTGACGGACACGGTCTTCTTCGAGGCGTGGAAGGGGCGGCAGTACTCGGACAATCCCCGTGCCATCTTCGAGGAGCTCGTGCGGCGTGGGGACGGGCGCCGTCAGGTGTGGGCGGTCGAGCACCACGGCGTCGAGGTGCCCGATGGTGTCGAGACGGTCGTCGTCGGCAGCCGCGAGTACTTCCACACCCTCGGTCGCGCACGCTGGGTGGTCAGCAACGACTCGATGCCCAAGCACTACGTGAAGCGCCCCGGCACGGTCTACGGCCAGACCTGGCACGGAACCCCGCTGAAGCGGATCGGCTTCGACATCGAGAACCTGCAGATGGCGAACAAGAACTACCTCACGCAGTTCGCCAAGGAGGTGGCCACCTGGGACGCGCTCGTCTCCCCGAACGCCTACTCCACGCAGATCTTCCGCCGGGCATTCCGCTTCGACGGACGGGTGCTCGAGACCGGCTACCCACGCAACGACGTCTTCCACCGGCCGCAGGAACGTGCCGCCCGCACGGCGCAGGCCGCAGCCCGGCTCGGCATCGAGCCCGGCAAGCGGGTCATCCTCTATGCCCCCACGTGGCGGGACAACCAGTACGACAGGTCAGGCCGCTACCAGTTCGCGATGAAGCTCGACCTCGAGCGGATGCACCGCGAGTTCGCCGACGACGCCGTCCTGCTGATCCGCGGGCACCAGCTCGTCGCCGACAGCGTCGACACCTCGATGTTCGGTGACTTCGCGCGCAACGTGTCCCACTACCCCGACATCAGTGACCTCTACCTCGTCGCCGACGTGCTCGTCACCGACTACTCCTCGGTCATGTTCGACTTCGTCAACACCGGACGGCCGATGCTCTTCTTCACGCACGACCTCGAGGCGTACCGCGATGACCTGCGGGGGTTCTACATCGACTTCGAGGCCGAGGCCCCGGGACCGCTGCTCACCCACACCAACGACGTCATCGACGCCCTCGGTGACCTCGACCGGGTGGTCGCCGAGCACGCCGGGCGGTACGAGGCCTTCCGGCAGAAGTTCGCCTCGCTGGAGGACGGCCACGCCGCCGCGCGCTTCGTCGACCAGCTCCTCACGGACGGCAGCTGATGCTCACCAAGTCGTACTCGCTGCTCAACTTCCTCAACCGGTCGCACTCACCCGCGTTCCGGTACGGCATCGGGGGAGCGGCGTATGCCGGGACCCTCGCCGTGACGGGGCGCCCCTCGATCGCCCGGCTCGTGCGCACCCAGTTCGTGGAGGACGAGACGAAGTACGCGTTCCGTCTGGCGGGGTGGGTACTGCGTCGCGGGTGGCCCCAGGTCGAGACGGTGACCGACGACTTCTTCGACTTCACGCTCGGGGCGACCCCGGCCGACCTCGAGTCGCTCGAGGCGTTCATCGCGCACCGTCGTGACGCGTTGCCCGAGCACCTGTGGCGGGCTGACGACCTCTTCGTGCGGGCGGCTCGCATCCATGCCCAGTTGGATGCCGGCGCCCGGGACATCGGCGCGTTGCGCGAGGACTTCCGGGCGCACGCCGACGACCTGTTGGCGCTCATCAGCTCCGCCCAGGGTGGGCCGTCGGCGCCGGCATCCGACCGAGAGGGTGACTTCTCCGTCGATGACGCGCGCACGGCCCTGGTGGACCTCGCGGATGCCCTCCCGGTCCAGCAGTGGCGCTGGTACGTCATCTCGGGGACCTTCCTCGGCATCGTCCGCGAGGGTGGGTTCCTCGCCCACGACTACGACATCGATGTCGGGGTCACCTTCGACCCGCAGCACCCGGAGGTCCTCGATGACCTCGTCGCGGCCTTGCGGCGCTCCCCGCGCTACGTCGTCAAGAAGCTCGACGACGCGCAGACCGTCGTGGAGGTCGAGCCGGGGCGGTTCACGGTCGAGCGCGCGCCTGCGCTCGTCAAGCTCATCCACGAGAACGGCATCAACGTCGACGTCTTCGTGCACCACCTCGAGGGCGATCGGCTGTGGCACGGGTCCTCGATCCACCGCTGGGAGAACAGCGCCTTCGACCTCGCCGACTACATGCTCGCCGGGGTGCCGGTGCTCGGCCCCGCGGATGCCGACCGCTACCTCACGGAGAACTACGGGGACTGGCGTACCCCGGTGACGCAGTTCAACTGCACGACCGGTACGCCCAACCTCGTGATCACCCGGTCCTTCCGCTCCGTGGCGCTCTTCCTCACCCGCCTGGCGCACTTCGCGCACGGCGACCCCGGCGAGTACGCACGTCTGCGCGCGACGCTGATCCAGGATGGGATGCTGCGCGACGTGGACGGCATCCTCGTGCTGGAACGCGACATCTGATGTCGCCTCGTCCGCGGGCGGGTCGTGGTGCCGTATCCTCGCGACGGCGCCTGCACGGGCGCTGGTCGTTCCCCGCCGACGCCGAATCGAGGTCCCCGCGTTGATCAAGCGGATCACGGCGGTGTGGCAGCGGCGCGAGATCCTCGGGACCCTCGTCCAGCGCGACCTGCGGGTGCGCTACTCGCGCAGCGTGCTCGGATACGTGTGGACCGTGCTCGACCCGCTGCTCATGGCGAGTGTCTACTTCGTCGTCTTCACCTTCATCTTCAAGGCCGGCCGGGTCGCCGACACCCCGTACTTCCTCTACCTGCTCTCCGGCCTGCTCGCGTGGCAGTGGTTCACCGGGGCGGTGACGGACACGACGAAGAGCCTCATCCAGGAGGCCCGCCTCGTTCGCTCGACGAACCTTCCCCGAGAGGTCTGGGTCATCCGGTGCGTCATCGCCAAGGGGGTGGAGTACGTCCTGTCCTTGCCCATCCTCGTCGGCTTCGTCATCTACTACCTCGTGAAGGGCAGGGTGGACCTCGACTGGGAACTGCTGTTGTTCCCCCTCGGCGTCGGACTCCAGTTCCTGCTGCTCGTGGGGCTGGGGCTCATCCTCGCCCCGATCACCGTGCTCGCCACCGACATGCAGCGCGTCGTGCGCATCTTCCTGCGCTTCTTCTTCTACCTCTCCCCGGTGCTCTACGGCCTGCACTCGGTGCCCGATCAGCTGCGGGCGGTGCTCGTCCTCAACCCCCTCAACGGCATCCTGTCCCTCTACCGTGGCGGCCTGTTCGAGCGATCGGTCTCCTGGGTCGACGTCGGGGTGAGCGTGGCGATGTCCCTGCTGTTCATCGTCGTCGGGTTCTGGACGTTCTCGCGGCTCGAGCGCTCCGTGCTGAAGGAGATCTGAGCGAATGAGCGTGGTCATCACGGCGAAGGACGTCGGGGTCGAGTTCTACACCTCGCGCCGCCGCAAGATGCAGGTGCGCGACCTGCTGTTCCACGGTCGTGCGACGACGTCCACGGACACCTTCTGGGCGCTGAAGGACATCTCCTTCGAGATCACCAGGGGCGAGGCGGTGGGCCTGGTCGGGGGTAACGGCAGCGGCAAGAGCACCCTGCTCAAGACGATCGCCGGGGTGCTCCTGCCCGACCGCGGCACCGTCGAGGTCAATGGGGGGGTCGCCCCCCTCATCGAGCTCACGGGAGGTTTCCGCGGCGAGCTGACCTGCCGCGACAACCTCTGGGTGCAGGCCGGCCTGCACGGGCTGTCCAAGGCCCAGATCGAGGAGCGCTTCGAGGACATCGTCGACTTCGCCGGCCCGCAGGTTCGCGCGGCGCTCGACCGGCCGTACCGCCACCTGTCCTCCGGGATGCAGGTGCGGCTCGGTTTCGCGGTCATCTCCTCGCTCGACGAACCGATCTTCCTCGTCGACGAGGTGCTCGCGGTCGGTGACAAGGCCTTCCGGGAGAAGTGCTACACCCGGATGGAGAGCCTGCTGTCGGAGGGGCGGACCCTCTTCCTCGTCTCGCACTCGGAGCGGGACCTCAAGCGGTTCGGGACCAGGGGCCTGTACCTGCGACAGGGGCAGCTGGTCCTGGACGGGCCCATGGACGAGGTGCTCGACCGCTACAACGAGGACCAGGGGACCCAGCAGCGCTGAGGGTTCCAGCGGGGCCGAGCGCGGCTCAGCGGCGCAGGCAGGTCAGGTTGTTGATGACGCCGACCACCTCGAAGCCGTTGGCCTCGAGCAGGTCGATGGCGCGTCCGCGGGAGGTGCCCACGCAGGCGGTGTCGACGCCCACGGCGTCGAGGTCGTCGCCGATGGTGTCCGTGCCGGGGGTGCGCTCGTCGGCGAACTCCTGCAGCTCCTCGCGGCTGCCGGCCTGCGCCTCGGGGGTGCCGGCATACGTGGGCAGGTAGGCGCGCCGGGCCGAGACGGGTTGCACGTCGACCGTGAGGGCTGCGAGCACGCGTGAGGTGTCCCAGGGAGCCAGGGCGATGTCCCCGGGTTGGCTGACCTGCTCGATGAAACGGGCCTCGCTGAGCGCTCCCCGCGGCACCTTCCAGGCCATCGGGGAGACGAAGCGGGCGTTGTTGCCCTCGGAGCCGACCCAGCGACCGCCCACGAGCGGAACGAGCACGACGAGGAGCATGGCCAGCAGGCCTCCGACGGCGCGTGGCCATCCGCGCGGCAGGAAGAGCGCGGCGGCGCCCACGAGACCCGCCACGAGGAGGGGGATGGGCACGACCCACCACATCCGCCACACCACGGAGGTGAGGCCGATCCCCTCGAGGATCCCGCGCACCGGAGGAAGCAGCATCACCCCGGCGGCGGCGAGCGATCCGATGGCAGCCGTGCGCAGCCCCACCTCGCGAAGGCCGAGGATGCCGAGGCCCAAGGCCAGGGCGGAGACGACGTAGATGCCGTGGCGCCCCGGCACCGTCATCAACGGGTCCCCGGCTCGGCTGGCCGCCAGGACGAATCCCTCGACGTCGAGCTGGGCCTTCGTCGGTGAAGGGGTCGCGAACACCAGGGTGGCCAGCCCGGCGATGATCGGGTACACCACCCACAGGCTCAGCCGCACCGCACCGCGGATCTCGCGCAGGGCGAGCGCGGCGAGCACGAGTCCCCCGACGAGAACCGGGACGAGGAAGACCGCGGTGTTGGACATCCCCACCGCAGCGATGAGGGAGGCGCCGAAGAGCAGGTGCGCTCGGGCACTCCCGCGACGGATCAGCTCGACACCGAACAGGATCACCAGCGGGATGACGATCGACACGAGCATGGACTTGCCCTGCCACATGCGGACGGCGAAGAAGTTGCCGAAGCTGTAGCCGCTGCCTCCCGTGGTCCACAGGAAGCCCAGGGCGGCCAGCAGCGCCACCGGACCGGCGGGGATCCTGGCGGCCGTCACGATGCGGGTCAGGACGAGCACTGCCAGAGCCGTGGCCAAGGGTGGCACGAGGACGTACGTCGCGGTGCCGGCCTCGATGTGCAGCACGCGGGCCAGGGCACCGATGAGGCCCTCGATCGAGTGGACCGGAGGCGAGTGGGCTCCGAGCGCCGGGTAGACGTCCGGGCTGATCATCGTGTCCCGAAGCGGGAAGCGACCCTGTTCGGCGACCCATGCCGAGAGATTGACGAAGTAGGCGTCGTCGCCGTCTGGTCGGGCGATGATGCTGGCCAGGGCGGCACTCACGAGGGCGCCGACCCAGCCGACCGTCCACGTCCGTGGGTCGGCGGCTGAGGCGTCGTCGGATGCCGGGCCGCCGGTCGCCGCCGCCTGTCCCGCCGGTGGGGCGCCGCGACGGGCCGTCACGGCGAGCGCCGTCACGGCGGTGAGGACGGCGAGCGCGAGCGCCGGGCCCCTCATGCCGTAGGCGCCGAGCGCCGTGGCGACGACGGTCACGCCGAGGACCGCCAGGGACACTGCGGCGCCTGGTACGGGGGCCACGACGGAGTCGTTCGAGGTCGTCGTGTGGGACAGGAGCACCAGGGTGCCGGCCCCGATCAGCAGGGCGACGACGAGCGTGGGCGTGGAGGGCAGGCCGACGGCCAGGGCGACCTGGTAGACCACGGTCCAGACGGCGAAGAGGACCAGGGCCGCGGTGACCAGCGAACGGCCGGCCCGCTCGAGCAGGGGTCCCAGGGTCATGCGCGAGGGTCGTCGGGGTGGTTCGGTGGAGCCGGTGCATCTGACAGCGCGATCCTGCGGGCGAGCCGCGTGTAGTTCGTCTCGAGGTCACGAAAACGCAGGTAGGTCGTCACCGTGAAGCTGAGGAACGCCACGACGAGCGCGTAGAGCACGAGGTCGGCACCCCGACCGACCCCGACCTTCTGGGCGATCTTGGTCCACATGTCGGGGAAGAGGATCGAGACCGCGGCGAAGGCCGCGAAGACGACCAGTCCGATGCGCCGGATCGCCTGAGCCCTGGCACCGCGTGACCGGAAGAGCCGTGCCACCACGAGCACCACGAGGGTGATGAGGACGACCTGGATGATGACGACGGTGCTCACCTGAACATCAACTCCACGAGGATGTTGACCGAGTTCCACAGGGACTGGCCCTTGGACTTCGAGTAGTCGGTGTAGAGGATGTGTACCGGGCTCTCGCCGTAGGGCACCTTCATGTCGCCGATCTGGGCAACGATCTCGGAAGCGTGCGCCATCCGGTTCTGGGTGATGTCGAGCCGCTCGACGACCTCGCGGTGCAGCAGTCGCAGGCCGTTGTGGGCGTCCGTGAGCCTGGTGCCGGTCGTGACGTTGGTGTAACCCACCGCGAGGCGCAGGACGATCTTCTTCATGAAGCTCGGGGTCGTGCGGGAGTCGAGGAACCTCGAGCCGAAGACGACCCGCAGGTCCTCGGTGCGGGCCTTGTCGAGCATGGCGAGGACGTCCGAGACCTGGTGCTGGCCGTCGGAGTCGAAGGTCACCACCCAGCGCATCGTCGGCACTCCGAGCGCATACTCGAATCCGGTCTGCAGGGCGGCCCCCTGGCCGAGGTTCACGGGATGCCGCACGACCATCGCCCCGGCGGATGCCGCGGCATCCGCCCCGTGGTCCGATGACCCGTCGTCGACCACGACGATGTTCGGGAAGGTCTTGCGGGCGTCACGGACGACGTCGGCGATCACGGTCTCCTCGTTGAAGAGGGGGACCACGAGCCAGACGTCGTCGTTGGTGCGGTGCGCGCTGCTCATCGTGGACAGCCTACGGTGATCCGGGTGCGTGCTCCCGGCGACGCACGGTGGGCGGTCACCACCGCTGTGCCCGGGCTTCGCGAGCCCACCACCGCAGGCCCTCGTACTTCACCCGAGCCACGTGCCCGCGCCGACGTCGACCGGTGGCTGCGTGCTCCGCGTGGCGCAGCACCGCGCTGGGGACGTAGCGCACGGTCAGGCCCAGGCGGGCACACTCCCGGCCGAACCACAGTTCCTCCCCGAACAGGGCGAACGGGTAGTCGCACGAGCCGCCGGCCGCGAAGAACGCCGGGGTCAGCACGATGCACGACCCGTGGCCCGCGAAGACGGTGCTGCCGGCGTCGACCCCGGCCACGGTGCGCGAGCTGTGACCTTCCTTGCGCAGCAGGAGCAGGTCGGTGAGCGGTGGGAAGCGGTGGATCGCTGCCAGGGCTCGCAGCCAGCGCGCCGACGGAGGGTGCACGAGGTTGGGGTTCTGGTCCTGACCGAGGCTGCCGATGATGCTGGGAGCGAGCCACCCGGCATCCGGGAACGCCTCGACCTGTTCGATCAGGTCGTCGACGACGCCCGGGTCGGCGAGCAGGTCGCAGTTGGAGAGCACGACGGGGCGGGTCGTGTCGACGTGCGGCAGGGCCCGTTGCAGCGCCGGCAGGTACCCGGGGTTGTCCTCGAAGGAGAGCACCCGGACCCGGCGGTCGCCGGCGAAGGCTGCGGTGGCCTCGTCGGTGTCACCCGGCCGGTTCGCGCACAGCACGATGTCGACGGGTGAGCCGGCGCCCAGGGAGTCGACGAGGCGCACGGCGTCGTCGACGCCCCCGTAGGAGACGATGACCCAGGTGAGCACGGGCCCGCGCCCGACCCCGCCGCTCATGGCGTGCCCGTCGCGCCCGAGGCGCCGGTGTCCCTCGGGGGAGTGCCGGACCCCCGGCGGAAGAGCACGGCGTAGACCCGCTTGAGCAGGGTCGGGGGGATCACCCGAAACGTCCCGCGGACGACCATGTTGCGCGCCAGCAGGACGTTGCCGATCGTGCCGGTGTCGCGCAGGCGCCGCTGGACCTGCCACTCGTAGGGCAGCATCCGCCACCCGCCGCGGCGCGAGATCATGCCGTCACCGGCGTTGAAGAGCACGAGGGGCTCATCGAGGTTCTCGGCCCGGGCGCCGGCCGCGAGCATCCGGGCGAACAGGTCGTAGTCCTGCATGTAGCGCAGGTCGGCATACCCGCCGACCTCGAGGGCCAGCTCCCTGCGGAAGACGGCCGTGGGGTTGTTGATCGGGTTGTTCAGTCGCATGCGGGCGGCGATCTGCTCGTGCGTGCGCGGGTTGCGCCGCAGGCCGACGACGTGGTCGGGGGAGCCCTCGAACTCGAGCATCGAGGACCCGACGACGTCGAGGTGGTGATCGCGCACGGCATCCATCTGGCGCTCGAGGCGGTGGGGGAGCGAGACGTCGTCGGAGTCGTGGCGGGCGACGAACTCCCCGGACGCCAGTTCCAGCCCCCGCGCCGACGCGAGACCGCTGCCGACGTTGGTCGGGAGCCGTTCCACCCGGATGCCGGGGTGCACCGCGGCGGCCGCCGCGAGCGCGTCGTCGAGCGGCTGTGGCACCGGGCCGTCGACCACGACGAGGAACTCGTCGGGAGTCCGGGTCTGGCCGGTGATCGAGGCGATGGACCTCTCGAGCTCCTCGACCGAGGTCCCGTGGTAGGTCGTCATGAGCACGGTGAGGGTCGGCGGCACGCGTCGATCCTAGGCGGTCGGGGTTCCGCCCGACCCCCGGACCGTGGCCCACAGCGCGGCGACCTCACGACGGTTGAGGGCGAGCCAGACGGCACCGAAGAGCAGCGCGGCCCCCACCTGGGCCACGGCACCACCCACCCCGTCGACCGAGCGGGCGAGAGCCGCGAGGACGACGACGAGGGCGATGCCCCCACCGAGTCGCGCGGCCAGGTCCAGCCACCGGTGCCGCTCGACCCACCACACGGTCGCAAGGGCGCCCAAGGAGGCGGCGCCTGCCCCGACGAGGTAGCCCAGCGCGACCCCGGTCGTGCCCAGACGCGGTGCGAGCACGGGCCACACGGCGAGACTGACGACCAGGCCACCGAGGTTGAGGTATGCGACGGCCCGCGGTCCACGGGCCCGGGTCGACTGCAAGGTGGTGGCGGCGCCGAGGGCGATCGAAGTGAGCATGACGGCGAGGAGCAGCACCGGCAGGATGCCTGCTGCGGCGCGGTACTCCTCCCCCCAGACGAGCGCGATGCCCAGCGGGCTGACGATCACGAGCACCCCGAACAGGCCCACGAAGATCGCGGTGAGCCGGCGCGCGATCGCGTCGCTCTGCGCGTGCACGGCGGCGCGGTCACCACGCCCGGCGGCGGCCACGAGTGGGGGGACGAGAACCGTGCTCAGGGCGATCGAGAGCATCGACGCCGGGGTGGCCAGGGTCAGGGCGGCCGCGAAGTCACCGGCCTCGGCCGGCCCGGCGACGGAGTGCGCGACGAGCTGGGAGAGCTGCAGCAGGCCACCACTGGCGAGCCCGCTCACCGCGCCGAAGAAGACGAAACGGTCGATCTCGCGGCGCAGTGGGGCCTCGACCCGAGCAGCGACCCGGGCCGGCCACGACGCGACCGCGAACAGGGCGTAGCCCAGGGTCAGCGG
>NZ_DAORSO010000025.1:0-26366 GCF_035443565.1 Ornithinibacter sp.
TTCATCTGCTGCGAGAACGGACCGGCCTGCGGGTACTCGCCACCGTAGTAGACGGTCTTCGGGTTGGACGGCTTGATCTTGCTGATGACGGCGTCGTACTTGTCGTCGTCCGGGTTGATCGTCTCGGCTGCGACGATCTTGCCGCCGAGCTTCTCGAACTCCGCGGTGAAGGCCTCGACGAGACCCTGACCATAGGTCTTCTTGTCGTGGACCGTCGCGACCTCCTTGATGCCGGCCGTCTCGAACAGGTAGCGCGCCGCGAAGGGGCCCTGGACCGAGTCGGTCGTGCAGGTACGGAAGTACGTCGGGTAGGTGCGCTTGGGGGCCGTCGCGAAGTCCGCACCCTGGGTCAGGGAGGGGTTCGTGTTGGCCGGCGAGACCTGAACGATGTTGGCGGCGGCGAGAACCGGCTGGACGCTCTGCGCGACGCTGGAGTTCAGCGTGCCGACGACGCCCACGACGTCCTTGTCAGCGGCGAGCTTCGTCGCGGCGTTCTTGCCGACGTCGGGGGTGGCCTGGTCGTCCTCGGCAGCGAGCTCGAGGGTCCAGCCCGGGATCGTCTTGGCCTCGTTGGCCTGACGGATCGCGAGGTCCACGGAGTTCTGGATGCCCTTGCCGAGTGCGGCGAGGTCGCCGGACAGGGGAGCGATGACGCCGATCTTGGCGACCTTGTTCTCTGCGGAACCGGTGTCGGTCCCTTCGGTGTCGTCACTGCGCGAGCCACAACCGGCAAGCGCGAGCGAAGCCACGAGCAGCGAGGCGCCAACGGCGACCACGGAACGCTGGGGCACGTTTCCTCCTGGGATAACTGAGTGAGATGAGCGGGTAGCTCCTGCGCGCGTCTGGCGAGCAAGCGAACTGTAACCACACGCGCACCCCTCGACCCAGCATTGCGTGCAGTCTGGTGCCGACTTGTTATCTGAGGTTGACCAAACCCGCAACCGCTGCAGTCACACGACGGCGTCGTTCTCACACCGTTCTGTCAGGTTCCATGGTGATACTGCAGCAGCCGTCGCGTCCACTGCACGGGCGCGCTTCGTCGACGAGTCGGAGGACCACCATGAGCACCACGCGATCGAGCGACCACCACGACACCTCGGCCCCGGCGGGTCCGCACCCTGACCCCTCAGCCGCGCGGTGCGGCTGCACGTCGCGACGCGAGAGCCTGCTCGCCGCGGGAGTCGTCGTCGCCGGCGCGGCCGGCCTCGCCGCATGTGGTTCGGGCGAGGCCGTCGGTGCTGCCGCGTCCTCCGCAGCCTCCGCTGCGGCGTCGGCGGCAGCCTCCGTCGCGGGCGACGCCATCGCTGCCGCATCGATCCCCGTCGGGGGCGGTGTCATCCTCGACAAGCTCAAGGTCGTCGTCACGCAGCCGACAGCCGGTGACTTCAAGGCGTTCTCGGCCGTGTGCCCACACCAGGGGTGCACGGTGAACGCCGTCGAGGGCGGACAGATCACCTGCCCGTGCCACGGCAGTGCCTTCGACATCGCGACCGGCGCGGTCACGAAGGGCCCGGCCACCTCGGGCCTGCCGACCAAGGGCGTCACCGTGGGCGCGGACGGCATCACCGTCTCGTGAAGGCTGTCGGCCCGCCGACATAGGGTTGGCGCGTGGCCGACCCGTCGACGTACCGCCCGCGGCCCGGCGAGATCCCCACCGAGCCGGGGGTCTACCGGTTCCGCGATCGCGACGGTCGCGTCATCTACGTCGGCAAGGCCAAGAGCCTGCGCCCGCGGTTGTCGTCCTACTTCCAGGACGTCTCCGCTCTGCACCACCGCACGGCCACCATGGTGCGCACCGGCGCCAGCGTGGAGTGGACGGTGGTCTCCACCGAGGTCGAAGCCCTCCAGCTCGAGTACGCGTGGATCAAGGAGTTCGACCCGCGGTTCAACGTCCGCTACCGGGACGACAAGTCATACCCCTACCTGGCGGTGACCATGGGGGAGGAGTTCCCCCGCGCCCAGGTGCTGCGGGGGGCCAAGCGCAAGGGCACCCGGTACTTCGGCCCGTACGCCCACGCGTGGGCCATCCGCGAGACCCTCGATCTCGCCCTGCGCGTGTTTCCCGTGCGCACGTGCTCGTCCGGGGTGTTCAAGCGGGCCAGTCAGGTGGGTCGTCCCTGCCTGCTCGGGTACATCGACAAGTGCAGCGCACCGTGTGTGGGGCGGGTCGACGCCCAGCGCCACCGTGAGATCGCCGAGGACTTCTGCGACTTCATGGCAGGCGAGACCGGCCGCTTCGTCACTCGCCTCACCCGCGAGATGAAGGATGCCGCGGCCGAGCTGGACTTCGAGCGCGCCGCCCGCCTGCGCGACGACATCGGCGCGCTGGAGCGGGTCCTGGAGAAGTCGGCCGTGGTGTTGCCCGACGCGACGGATGCCGACGTGTTCGCCCTCGCCGAGGACGAGTTGGAGGTTGCCGTGCAGCTCTTCCACGTGCGGGGAGGGCGCGTGCGCGGGCAGCGGGGCTGGGTCGCCGAGCGCGATGCCGAGTCGACCCCCGAGGTCGTCGAGCACCTGCTTCAGCGGGTCTACGGCTCGGAGGCCGGTGAGGCCGTTCCCCGTGAGGTGCTCGTTCCCGTCCTGCCGGACGACGCGCCTGCCCTGGCCGACTGGCTGTCGGGCTTGCGGGGGAGCCGGGTCGACCTGCGCGTTCCGCAGCGTGGCGACAAGCGCACGCTCATGGAGACGGTGGCCCGCAACGCGACGCAGAGCCTGGCGCGACACAAGGTGGCCAGGGCTGGTGACCTCACCACCCGCAGCCAGGCACTCCAGCAGATCCAGGACTCACTGGGGTTGGACGACGCACCCCTGCGCATCGAGTGCTTCGACATCAGCCACGTACAGGGCACCCAGGTGGTCGGCTCCATGGTCGTCTTCGAGGACGGGCTGCCCCGCAAGTCCGAGTACCGCCGCTTCATCGTGCGCGGCGACGAGACCGGGGCCACCGACGACACCGCAGCGATGCACGAGGTGCTCACCCGCCGTTTTCGGCGCGGGCGTCGGGAGGACGACGAGGCCGCCGCCGCGGCTGACGGCAGCCAGGACGACACGGACGCGGGTGCAGCCCGCCCGGCCAGGTTCGCCTACCGGCCAAACCTCGTGGTCGTCGACGGTGGCCTGCCCCAGGTCAACGCCGCCGCCCGCGCCCTCGCCGACGCGGGTGCCCAGGACGTCGCCGTGGTTGGCCTCGCCAAGCGCCTCGAGGAGGTCTGGATCCCGGGGGAGGATCACCCCCTGGTGCTCGCGCGGTCCAGCGAGGGCCTCTACCTGCTGCAGCGGCTGCGTGACGAGGCGCACCGCTTCGCCGTGACCTTCCACCGCCAACGGCGGTCCAAGGCCATGACGGCGAGCCGGCTCGACGGCATCCCCGGTCTGGGGGAGAAGCGGCGCAAGGCGCTGCTCAAGGCGTTCGGCTCGGTCAAGCGGATCTCCGCGGCGTCGGTCGACGAGCTGGCCGAGGTTCCCGGAATCGGGCCTGCGCTGGCAGCCGTGATTGCGGCACAGTTGGCCTCCGCGGACACCATGCCCGCAGTGAACCTCGCGACCGGAGAGGTCGTCGACGAAGGGAACGAGCCGTGACCCCGGACCACGAGCAGCCTGACGGCGCAGCAGTCCTGCCCTCGGGAGGTGTCCCTGCGGCAAACGACTTCCTCATCGTCACGGGGATGAGTGGGGCCGGGCGCTCGACGGCGGCCAACGTCATCGAGGACCGCGGCTGGTTCATCGTCGACAACCTGCCACCGCAGTTGCTGTCGTCGATGGCCGAGCTCGCGGGCCGGGTGCGCAATGACAGCGGCACCGACCTGCAGATCGCCGCGGTCGTCGACGTCCGGGCCAGGGCCTTCCACTCCGAGCTGCACGCGGGGCTCGCGGCGTTGCGGGATGCCGGTTGGCGCCCTCACCTGATCTTCCTCGACGCCACCGACGAGGCGCTCGTGCGCCGGTTCGAGAGCGTGCGCCGCCCCCACCCGCTCCAGGGAGAGGGTCGGCTGCTCGACGGCATCCAGGCCGAGCGCGAGATGTTGCGCGACCTGCGGGCCGAGGCCCAGGTCGTCATCGACACCTCAGGCCTGAACATCCACCAGCTCGGTCGCAAGCTCACGCCTCTGCTGGGGGTCGAGAGCGGCCCGAGCCTGCGGCTGGCGCTGATGTCCTTCGGTTTCAAGTACGGCGTCCCGCTCGACGCCGACTTCGTGTTCGACATGCGGTTCCTGCCCAACCCCTTCTGGGTGCCCGAGCTGAAGGCCTTGACCGGAGTCGACGAACCGGTCGCCGACTGGGTCATGGCCCAGGACGGCGCGCAGGAGTTCGTGGATGCCGTGGTGCAGCTGATGGGCCCGGTCACCGCCGGGTACCTCGCGGAGGGTCGTCGCTACGCGACGATCGGGATCGGCTGCACCGGTGGCAAACACCGCTCCGTGGCGATGACCCAGGCGATCGCGGCACGACTCACGACGGACCAGGTGGCGACCTTCGTCGTCCACCGTGACCTGGGGCGCGAGTGACCGGCCCCGTCGTCGCTGCCCTCGGCGGAGGGCACGGACTGGCCGCGACCCTGACGGCGCTGCGATACGTGACCGACGAGATCACCGCCATCGTCACCGTCGCTGACGACGGCGGCTCGAGCGGGCGACTGCGTGACGAGTTCGGGGTGCTCCCCCCGGGAGACCTGCGGATGGCACTGGCCGCCCTGTGTGCCGAGAGCGAGTGGGGGCACACGTGGCGGGACGTCCTGCAGCACCGGTTCGCGGGCGACGGGCCGCTCGGCGGGCACGCTCTGGGCAACCTTCTCATCGTCGCGCTGTGGGAGCTGCACGACGACCCGGTCGCCGGGCTCGACCTCGTCGGCCGGCTCCTCCAGGCCCAGGGGCGGGTGCTGCCGATGGCGGCGGTCCCGTTGGCGATCGAGGCAGATGTGAGCGGGCTCGACCCGGCTCACCCGGAGGCCGTGCAGGTGGTGAGAGGACAGGCCCAGGTCGCGGTGACCCCGGGAACGGTCGAGCGGGTGCGGCTCGTGCCGGCGGCGCCTCCTGGGTGTCCTGAGTCGGTGGCGGCGATCCGCAGTGCCGACTGGGTCGTCCTCGGGCCCGGCTCCTGGTTCACGTCGGTCATGACGCACCTCCTCGTCCCCGAGGTCCGCGAGGCGCTCGAGGTGACCCGGGCCCGCCGCCTGCTGATCCTCAACCTCGACCCCGGCTCGGGCGAGACGGCCGGCTTCAGTGCGGAACGCCACCTCGAGACCTTCGCCGAGCTCGCACCGAACCTTCACCTGGACGTCGTGCTGGCCGACCCGGCCGTCGTCGACGACCCCGAGCAGCTGGAGGCGGCGTGCGCCCGGCTCGGTGCCACGTTGTTCGTGGCACCCGTCGGACGCCGTGACCGGGCCGGCGAACACGATCCGCTGCGCTTCGCGGCGGCCGTGAGGGACATCGTCACTACGCCACGACCCGCTCGGTGACGCGTGGCAGGATGACCGCCATGGCGATGACTGCAAAGGTGAAGGACGAACTGAGCAGACACGTCGTGACCAAGCCGTGCTGTCGCAAGGCCGAGGTGGCCGCGACGTTGAGGTTTGCCGGGGGGCTGCACATCATCGGGGGGCGCATCGTCGTCGAGGCCGAGCTCGACACGGCCAATGCGGCCCGCCGCCTGCGGCGTGAGCTCAGCGAGGTCTACGGCCACACCCCCGAGGTGCTCGTCCTGGCCGCCGGGGGGCTGCGCAAGGGCAGCCGGTACGTCGTGCGCGTGGTCAACGACGGCGAGTCGCTGGCGCGCCAGACCGGCCTCATCGACGGTCGTGGCCGCCCGGTGCGCGGGCTGCCACCGAAGGTCGTCAGCGGATCGGTGTGTGACGCGGAGGCGGCGTGGCGGGGCGCGTTCCTCGCGCACGGGTCGCTCACCGAACCCGGTCGTTCCTCCGCGATGGAGGTCACCTGCCCGGGGCCCGAGGCGGCCCTGGCCCTCGTCGGCGCCGCGCGCCGGCTCGGCATCTCCGCCAAGGCCCGCGAGGTGCGCGGAGTCGACCGCGTCGTCATCCGCGACGGTGACGCGATCGGCGCGATGCTCACCCGGCTCGGTGCCCACGACGCCGTGCTCGCCTGGGAGGAGCGACGCATTCGGCGCGAGGTGCGGGCCACGGCCAACCGCCTGGCCAACTTCGACGACGCCAACCTGCGACGGTCGGCTCGGGCCGCCGTGGCTGCCGGAGCTCGGGTCGAGCGGGCCCTGGAGATCCTCGGTGCCGACATCCCCGACCACCTGCGCGAGGCGGGGGAGCTGCGCCTGGCTCACAAGGAGGCCTCGCTCGAGGAACTCGGCCAGCTCGCGAGGCCGCCGATGACCAAGGACGCCGTCGCCGGCCGCATCCGGCGACTGCTCGCCATGGCCGACAAGCGAGCGGCCGACGACGGCATCCCGAACACCGAGGCCGGGCTCACCCCGGACATGCTCGACGCCTGAGTCGTCTCATGCGCAAGCGGTTACTCGCCCGTACTCCGGACGCCGAGCAACGGCATCCGAGGTGGGTCTAGGGTTAGTGACGAAACCCCTGAGTGCCGCTCATCGGCGGCACCATTCGATGAGTGGAAGGCAGCACATACCGTGACCGTTCGCGTAGGGATCAACGGCTTCGGCCGCATCGGCCGCAACTTCTTCCGGGCTGTCCAGGCCTCCGGCGCCGACATCGAGATCGTCGCCGCCAACGACCTGATGGACAACAAGGCCATCGCGCACCTGCTCAAGTACGACTCGGTGCTCGGTGTGCTCGCCGACGACGTCTCCTCGACCGAGGACTCGATCACGGTCGGCGACAAGACGATCAAGATCTTCGCCGAGAAGAACCCCGCCGACATCGCCTGGGGCGACGTGGGCGCTGACATCGTCATCGAGTCGACCGGCTTCTTCACCGACGCCACCAAGGCGCACGCCCACATCGACGGTGGTGCCAAGAAGGTCATCATCTCGGCGCCGGCCTCCAACGAGGACGCCACGTTCGTCATGGGTGTCAACCACCAGGACTACGACCCGGCCAACCACCACGTCATCTCCAACGCGTCCTGCACGACGAACTGCCTGGCCCCCATGGCCAAGCCGCTGTCCGACGAGCTCGGCATCGTCAAGGGCCTGATGACCACGGTGCACGCCTACACCTCCGACCAGAACCTGCTCGACGGCCCGCACCGCGACATGCGCCGCGCCCGCGCCGCCGCGCTGTCGATCATCCCGACGAGCACGGGTGCCGCCAAGGCCATCGGCCTGGTCATGCCCGAGCTGAAGGGCAAGCTCGACGGCTACGCCCTGCGCGTGCCCACCCCGACCGGCTCGGCCACCGACCTCACCTTCGAGGCCGGCCG
Organism: Ornithinibacter sp.; assembly: GCF_035443565.1. Taxonomy (NCBI): domain Bacteria; kingdom Bacillati; phylum Actinomycetota; class Actinomycetes; order Micrococcales; family Intrasporangiaceae; genus Ornithinibacter; species Ornithinibacter sp. The sequence goes on from NZ_DAORSO010000025.1 coordinate 7,353, forward strand.
CGAGACCACCGTCGAAGAGGTCAACGCGATCGTCAAGGCTGCTGCCGAGGGTCCGCTCAAGGGCTTCCTGAAGTACACCGAGGACCCGATCGTCTCCGCCGACATCGTCACCGACCCGAGCTCGTGCATCTTCGACTCCGGTCTGACCAAGGTCATCGGCACCCAGGTCAAGGTCGTCGGCTGGTACGACAACGAGTGGGGCTACTCCAACCGCCTCATCGACCTGACGCTCCTCGTCGGCAAGAGCCTCTGAGAACGCGGGGCCGAGTCGATCATGGGTGACCTCTCGTCGTTGGGCGACGTGCGCGGCAAGCGCGTCCTCGTCCGCTCCGACCTCAACGTGCCGCTCGACGGCACGACGATCACGGACGACGGCCGCATCCGGGCCTCGGTCCCGACCATCTCCGCCCTGGCCGAGGCGGGCGCACGCGTCATCGTGTGCGCCCACCTCGGTCGGCCCAAGGGTGCCCCGGAGGACAAGTACTCCCTGGCGCCCGTCGTCGGGCGGCTCTCCGACCTGCTCGGACGCCCGGTGGCCTTCGCCACCGACACCGTCGGCGAGAGCGCGCGCGCGACCGTCGACGCGCTGGGGGACGGCGACGTCGCCCTGCTCGAGAACCTGCGGTTCAACGCGGGGGAGACCGCCAAGGTCGACGAGGAGCGTGCCGAGTTCGCCGACGCCCTCGCCGCCCTGGCCGACGCCTACGTCTCCGATGGTTTCGGGGTCGTGCACCGCAAGCAGGCATCGGTCTACGACATCGCCACGCGACTGCCGTCCGCCATGGGTGGCCTCGTCGCCACCGAGGTCGACGTCCTCAAGCGCCTGACCGTCGACCCCGAGCGCCCGTATGCCGTCGTGCTCGGTGGGGCCAAGGTCGCCGACAAGCTCGCCGTCATCGACAACCTCATGAACACCGCGGATCGCCTCCTCATCGGGGGCGGCATGCTCTTCACCTTCCTCGCGGCCCAGGGCCACGAGATCGGCAAGAGCCTGTTCGACGCCGACAGCGTCGACGCGTGTCGTGACTACCTGCGTCGTGCGGAGGAGACCGGCGTCGAGATCGTGCTGCCCGTCGACGTCATCTGCGGTCGCGAGTTCTCCGCCGACACCGAGACCGTCACCGTGGCCGCCGACGCCATCCCCGCCGACATGATGGGCCTGGACATCGGCCCGGCCTCGGCGCAGCTGTATGCCGAGAAGCTCGCCGACACGCGCACGGTCTTCTGGAACGGGCCCATGGGCGCCTTCGAGATGGCCCCGTTCGCCGAGGGCACGCGCCGCCTCGCGCAGGCGCTGGTCGACGTGACGGCCCAGGGTGCCCTCACCGTGGTCGGCGGTGGCGACTCCGCAGCCGCGGTGCGCCAGCTCGGCTTCGAGGACGCCCAGTTCGGACACATCTCCACCGGTGGTGGCGCCTCCCTCGAGTACCTCGAGGGCAAGGAACTGCCCGGTATCGCCATCCTCACGAAGGAGCACTGACGCATGACCTCCGGCCGCACCCCCCTGCTCGCGGGCAACTGGAAGATGAACCTGGACCACCTCCAGGCCACGCACCTCGTGCAGAAGCTCGACTGGACGCTCAAGGACGGCAAGCACGACTTCGGCGTGGTCGAGGTCGCGGTGCTGCCGCCGTTCACCGACCTGCGCAGCGTGCAGACCCTCATCGACGGTGACCGGCTCGAGCTGAAGTTCGGCGCGCAGGACCTCTCGGTGCACGACGCCGGGGCCTACACCGGTGAGATTAGCGGCGCGTTCCTCGCCAAGCTGGGCTGCTCCTACGTCGCGGTCGGGCACAGTGAGCGTCGCGAGTACCACCACGAGGACGACTCCGTGGTCAACGCGAAGGTCAAGGCCGCTTATCGGCACGGCATCACGCCGATCTTCTGCTGCGGCGAGGGCCTGGAGATCCGTCAAGCCGGCACCCACGTCGAGCACGTGCTCGCGCAGGTCGAGGCCGGGCTGGACGGCCTGTCCGTCGAGGACGCCCGCAGCATCGTCGTCGCCTACGAGCCCATCTGGGCGATCGGCACCGGCGAGGTGGCGACCCCCGAGGACGCGCAGGAGGTCTGCGCGGCGATCCGTACCAAGCTCGCCGAGCTCTACAGCGGAGACGTGGCGGACGGCATCCGGGTTCTCTACGGCGGTTCGGTGAAGTCGAGCAACGTGGCGGCCATCATGGCCAAGGAGGACGTCGACGGCGCCCTCGTCGGCGGGGCCTCGATCGACCCGGCCGAGTTCGCCGCGATCTGCCGCTTCCGGGACCACCTCGCCACGGCCTGACGTCCCCCTGACCGGGGTCGCCGCCTTCAGCGGTTATCCTTGAGCGGTTGTCCCCCCGATCTCGCACGAAGGACTCTCACGTGGATGCGGTTCGCATCGGCCTCCAGGTACTCCTGGTCCTCGGTGGCCTGTTCTTGACCCTGCTCATCCTGATGCACAAGGGCAAGGGCGGTGGCATGTCCGACATGTTCGGTGGTGGCATGTCCAGCTCGCTCGGTGGGTCGTCGGTCGCCGAGCGCAACCTCGACCGGATCACCATCGGGGTGGCCCTCGTGTGGTTCACCTGTGTCGTGGGTCTGGGCGTCCTCGAACGCTTCGCCGTCTAGGTCAGGGAGCAGTCATGGCAGGTGGAAACGCGATTCGTGGTTCGCGCGTCGGTGCGGGCCCCATGGGTGAGGCCGAGCGCGGAGAGGTCGCCCCTCGGGTGCACGTCTCCTTCTGGTGCTCCAAGGGGCACGAGACCCGACCGAGCTTCTCGCAGGAGCCGGGTCTGGTCATCCCCGAGCAGTGGGACTGCCCGCGCTGCGGGTTCCCCGCCGGGCGCGACCAGGACAACCCGCCGGCACCGATGAAGGTCGAGCCCTACAAGACGCACCTGGCCTATGTGAAGGAACGGCGCTCCGACGTCGACGGCGAGGCGATCCTCGACGAGGCCCTGGGCTCGCTGCGAGACCGCGGCCTGATTCAGTAGCAGCGACTGCTCCAGCAGGAGCGGTCAGCCGCGGCCGGCGCGGGCCAGGTGTCCGACGACGCCGGGGATCCAGCCACGCTCCCGCCCCATCCAGCGCACGGCGACCATCGTGCGCGTCACGACGGGGATGCCGTGGCGCGGCGGTTCGACGGCGAGGTCGGTTCCGAAGGGGTCGGTACTGACCACCCAACGGTGACCGGCAGCAGCCACGAGGTGGTCACCGATGGCCGTGCTGATGAGGGTGACGACGTCCGCGGACGCGATGGCGCCGTCGTCAGCCTCGACCGCCCGGTCGTAGGCCGCGGCGATGCTCTGGAGGTCGCTCGGCTCGATGCCGTGGGCGGCGTAGCCGGCTCGCGCCTGCTCCAGCCGTGCCTCGTCCTCTGCCGTGAGTCGCCGGATGCCGATCTCCTCGAGGGCCTCGACGCCGGAGTCATCGGCGTTGACGTCGTCAGCGCTCGGGGCCGAGTCGTCGGGGGTGGTGTCGGCGTCGCGGCCGCGCAGTCGGTCGAACAGGCCCATCGTCTCAACCTTCCAGGTCGCTGGTGGGAACAATCACGATCGACGATCCTTGACCTCGGCGAGCTTGTCCTTGGCGGCCTGCTTGACGACCTCCGGGTCGTCGACCTTCGGCGGCATCGGGGCGGCCTCGACCATGGCACTTCGGCTGCTCGCCCGCGCTGCCCTTCGGAGGCGCTGTGCGGTGCGCTCGGCCTCGGCGACCGAGGGCGCCCGCCCCGAGCGCACGGCCTCGCTGGCGGTCTGGCGCGACACGGTGCACTTGCGCAGTCCCTTGACGAGGGCGTCGTGGTAGACCTCGTCGGGGTCGAGGCGACGCAGCTCGTCGGCGAGGCACTCCGCGTCGCCGCGGTGTGCCAGCGCCAGGGTTCGTACCGGCTGGCCGGGCTGGGCCAGCGTCGCGGTGTTGCCGTCGACCGGCCGCACGAGGTCGATGGACCCGCTGGCGCGTTCCAGCCGGACCGAGACGATGCCGCTTCCGGAACGGGCGCGGGCGATGGACACGGGGCACTTGAGGCGGGCGGCGAGCCACCCGGCGAGGAGGTCACCCGAGGGGGAGTCACCCGCAGCGACGACGACCGCGCTCGTGACGGGCTCGTAGGGTGGCTGGTCCAGGGCTGCGGTGAGCAGGCCGCGCCACAAGGTGATCCTCGACCAGGCGAGGTCGCTGTCGCCGGCCGCGTACCCGTCGGACAGGCGGCGCAGGACCGTTCGGGACGTGGTGCTGGACCGGGCGGCGTCGGTGACGCGGCGCTGGGCCATCATGCCGATCGGGTCCTTGGACGGTTCGTGGGGACCGTTGGCCGGCCACCACGCGACGATGGGGGAGTCGGCGAGGAGCAGTGGGGTCACGACTGCCCGGCCGTGGGAGGCCAGTCGACCGAAGAGGCGAAGGACCACGACCTCGGAGGCCCCGGCATCCCCACCCACCCTGATCTGCCCGTCGAGCCGTGCGGCACCACGTTTGCTGCCCGCGATGACGACGATGATCCGACAGGGGTGTTGGCGGCTGGCGTCGTTCGCGGTCTCGATCGCTGCGTCCGCGTGGGCCTCGTCGACGACGACGAGCAGGGTCAGCACCCGCGAGAGCGCCATCGACCCGGTGTCGGCGCGCAGCCGGACCAGTCGCGCCGAGATGGCGGCGGTGGTCGTGTCGGGCAGGTCGACGATCACGGCAGCCTCCACTCTCGTCCGTCGCGCTGCATCATGGCATCGGCGCTGGCGGGGCCCCACGTGCCGGCGGGGTACTGCTCCGGGGCGCGACCCTTCGTGGCCCAGTACTTCTCGATGGGGTCGAGGATCTGCCAGGACAGCTCGACCTCTTCGTGGCGGGGGAAGAGCGGGGGCTCGCCGAGCAGGACGTCGAGGATGAGGCGCTCGTACGCCTCCGGCGACGACTCGGTGAAGGCCCGGCCGTAACCGAAGTCCATCGTCACGTCGCGCACCTCCATCTGCGCGCCGGGCACCTTGGCGCCGAAGCGCAGGGTCACGCCCTCGTCGGGCTGCACGCGGATGACGATGGCGTTCTGCCCGAGCTCCTCGGTGGCCGTGTCCGTGAACGGCAGGTGGGGCGCCTTCTTGAAGACCACCGCGATCTCGGTGACCCGCTTGCCCAGTCGCTTGCCCGTGCGCAGGTAGAACGGGACCCCGGCCCAACGACGGGTGGCGACGTCGAGGCGGATGGCCGCGTACGTCTCGGTGCCCGAGCCCTTGGCGACTCCGGACTCCTCGAGGTAACCGACCACCTCCTCGCCGCCCTGCCACCCGGCGGCGTACTGCCCCCGGGCGGTGCCCGTGGACAGGTCTGCGGGGATGCGCACGGCGGCCAGGACCTTCTCCTTCTCGAGGCGCAGACCGTGGGCGTCGAAGGATGCCGGCTCCTCCATCGCGGTCAGCGCCAGCAGCTGGAGCAGGTGGTTCTGGATGACGTCACGGGCGGCGCCGATGCCGTCGTAGTACCCGGCCCGACCACCGATGCCGATGTCCTCGGCCATGGTGATCTGCACGTGGTCGACGTAGTTGGCGTTCCAGACGGGCTCGAACATCTGGTTGGCGAAGCGCAGGGCCAGCAGGTTCTGGACCGTCTCCTTGCCCAGGTAGTGGTCGATGCGGAACACCGAGTCGGCGGGGAAGACGTTCTCGACGATGGTGTTGAGCTTGCGCGCCGACGCGAGGTCGTGCCCGAACGGCTTCTCGATGACCACCCGCCGCCAGGCGTCCCCGTTGGACGAGGCCAACCCCGACCGCTCGAGCTGCTGGCAGACGGTGGAGAAGAACGACGGGGGGATGGACAGGTAGAAGGCGTGGTTGCCGCTGGTCCCGCGTCGCTCGTCCAGCTCGGCGACGGTCTGCGCGAGCAGGTCGAAGGCCGCGTCGTCGTCGAACGTGCCGGGCACGAAGCGCAGCCCTTCGGCGAGGGTGCGCCAGACCTCTTCACGAAACGGGGTGCGGGCTCGTTCCCGAACCGCCTCGTAGACGATCTTGCCGAAGTCCTGGTCGGCCCAGTCGCGGCGGGCGAACCCGACGAGGGAGAACCCGGGTGGCAGCAGCCCGCGGTTGGCCAGGTCGTAGATCGCCGGCATGAGCTTCTTGCGGGCGAGGTCACCCGTCACGCCGAACAGCACCATCGAACACGGCCCGGCGATGCGCGGGAGCCGCTTGTCGCGGGGATCGCGCAGCGGGTTCTCGGATGCCGTCACCCGGGCCGGGCTCATGCGCGGCCCCGGCTCAGCGCTGCCCGGACCTGCTCGAGGCCCTCGTCGTGTGCGGTGAGGTGCAGGCGCAGGACCGGCCGCCCGTGCTCCGCCAGCACCGCGGCGTCGCCGCCGGCCTGCGCGGCGATGAACTCACCGAAGGTGAACTCGCGCCCGGGCACCTCGAGGTCCTGCACCGGTGCCGTCGTCACCTGGAGGTAGACCCCCGTCGAGGGCCCACCCTTGTGGTACTGCCCCGTGGAGTGCAGGAACCGCGGCCCCCAGCCGAAGGTGGCCGGGCGCCCCGTGCGGTCGAACAGGTCACGGGCAACCAGTTCGAGATCGGCGTCACCGAGCCGGTCGAGGTAGGCCATGACGGCGATGTAGCCCTGCTGGTCGTCCAGCAGGCCGAGCAGGGTGTCGACGGCGGCGTCGACCGTGCTGGCGTCCCCGAGCCAGTCGCCACCGAGTGCGGTGACCTCGACCGCCCCGTCGGTGAAGGCCGGCTCGACACCGGCGCCGATGCCGGCGTCGAGCAACTCGCGAGCGGCGGCCTTGGCGCTCTCGACGTCAGGCTGGTCGAAGGGGCTGATGTCGAGCAGGCGCCCGGCCACGGCCGTCGCGGTCTCCCAGAGCATGATCTGGGCGCCGAGGGGGCCGGCCACCGTGACGAGCGAGGCGGCCGACGACGCCGACTCCCCGGCATCCGCGGTGTCCTGGTCGCCGTCGGAGTCGGAGTCCGTGGCGACGAGGCGAACCACCGTGCCGTCGGCGTAGAGCGTCGCCGGGGCGGAACCGATGGCGACGACCGGCAGGATGCCGGTGCCGTCCTTGCCGGTGGACTCGGCGATGAGCTGCTCGGCCCAGGCGCCGAAACCGACGTTCTCGGTGCCGTCGTCGACGAGGACGAGTTTGTCGCGCAGCGGCTGGGTGCCGGCCATCGCCGCAGCCAGGCGCAGCGCGGGGTTGGCGTCGTCATCGGCGGCGAGGAGGTCGGAGACGGCCTCGGCGTCGTCGAGCAGGGCCTCGACGTCGGCGCCTGCCAGGGCGCTCGGGACGAGCCCGAACGCAGTCAGTGCCGAGTAGCGGCCACCGACCTGAGGATCGGCGTTGACCACCCGGAAGCCGGCTGCGCGGGCGTCGGCGTCGAGCGGGCTGCCGGGGTCGGTGACGATGACCATGCGGGCGGTCGGGTCCAGACCGGCGTCGCGGAAGGCCTGCTCGAAGGCGCGCCGCTGGCTGTCGGTCTCGACGGTCGACCCCGACTTGCTCGACACGACGACGACGGTGCGGTCCAGGTCGGTGAGCGCGGCCCGCACGACGTCCGGGTCGGAGGAGTCGAGGACGTCGATGGGCACACCGGCCGTGGCGCAGATGACCTCGGGGGCCAGCGACGAGCCGCCCATCCCGCACAGGACCACGCGGTCGTAGCCGAGCTGGGAGAGCTCTTCGCGCAGGGCGGCGACCTCGCCGATGAGGTGGCGTGATGTCCGGGGAAGGCCCGTCCAGTTGAGGCGCTTGGCCGACTCCTCCTCGGCGGCCGGCCCCCACAGGGTGTGGTCCTTGGCGAAGATCCGGCTCGCGACCCGGTCCTGGACCAGCGTGGGGACGTGCGTCGTGACGGCGTCAGCGGCTGCGCCGGTCGCGGTGACCTCGAGGGTGCTCATGACTGTGCCCTTTCCAGCTCTCGGGTGACTCCCGTGAGCAGTTCGTCCCACGCGGCCTCGAACTTCGCGACACCGTCGCGCTCGAGCCGGGTGGTGACCTCGGTGTAGGAGATGCCGAGCCGTTCGAGGCTGTCGAGCACCTCGGCCGCTTCGGCGTAGTGGTGGGTCACCGTGTCGCCGGTGACCTCGCCGTGGTCGGCCACGGCCTTCAACGTCTTCTCGGGCATCGTGTTCACGGTGCCCGCGGCGACGAGTTCGGTGACGTACAGCGTGTCCGGGTACGCCGGGTCCTTGACGCCCGTGGAGGCCCACAGCGGTCGCTGACGGTGCCCACCGGCATCCTCGAGAGAGCCCCAACGAGGCGTCGAGAAGACCTCCTCGTACGCCTGGTAGGCGAGGCGGGCGTTCGCCACGGCGGCCTTGCCACGCAGGGCGGCTGCCTCGTCGGTGCCGAGCGCGTCGAGCCGGGCGTCGATCTCGGTGTCGACGCGCGAGACGAAGAACGACGCGACGGAGTGGATCGTCGAGAGGTCGAGGCCGTGCTCACGAGCCTGCTCCAGGCCGGTGAGGACGGCGTTCATGACACCCCGGTAGCGGTCCAGGGCGAAGATCAGCGTGACGTTGACACTGACCCCGGCGGCCAGGACCTGACTGATGGCAGGCAGCCCCTCGGTCGTGGCCGGGATCTTGATGAGGACGTTGGGGCGGTCCACCGCGGCGGCGAGCTCGAGCGCCTGCGCAACCGTCGCGGCGGTGTCGTGCGCCAGTCGCGGGTCGACCTCGATCGACACCCGGCCGTCGACGCCGCCCGAGGACCGGTAGATCGGGGCGAACACGTCGCAGGCGTCGCGCACGTCCTGGGTCGTGAGCGCCATGACGGCCTGGTCCACGCTCGCGCCCGACCGGGCCAGCTCGCGGACCTGGTCGTCGTAGGCGTGTCCCGCGGACAGGGCTGCCTGGAAGATCGACGGGTTGGTCGTCACCCCGACGACCCCCTCGTGCTCGATGAGGTCGGCGAGGTTGCCCGTGCTCAGGCGTTCACGGGAGAGGTCGTCCAGCCAGACGGAGACGCCGTGGGCGGCGAGGTCGGAGACGGCGGCGCTCGTCATGCCGACCTCACTTCCCGGCCGCGCTCTTGCGGCTGGCTGCCTTGGGGGTGCCGACGTCGGTGCCGGTGTCCTTGCGGGCCCGGGGTGCGGTCTCGGTCAGGCCCGGTACCTGGCCAGCCTTGCGCGCGGCCGCGAGGGAGTCCTTCGCCGCCTTGACCACGGCCTCGGGGGTGAAGCCGAACTCACGGAAGAGGGTGGCGGCATCCGCCGAGGCGCCGAAGTGCTCGATGCTCACGCAGCGGCCGGAGTCGCCGACCACGTCGCGCCAGCCCTGGGCCACCCCGGCCTCGATGCTCACCCGGGCCCGGACCGAGGGTGGCAGCACCTTGTTGCGGTAGGCGGCGCCCTGCTCCTCGAACCACTCGCGGCAGGGCATGGAGACGACCCGGGTCGCGACCCCGGCCTTCTCCAGCTCCAGGCGCGCAGCGACGGCCAGTGACACCTCGGAACCCGTGGCGACGAGGATGACGTCGGGGGAGCCGGAGGCCGCGTCGATGAGGACGTAGGCGCCCTTGGTGACCCCGGTGGCCTTCGCGTGCTCGGTGCGGTCGATGACCGGCAGGTTCTGCCGCGACAGGGCCAGACCGGCGGGGGTGCCGCGGCGCAGGATCTCCGCCCACGCCTGGGCGGTCTCGTTGGCGTCCGCGGGGCGGACCACGGCGAGCCCGGGCATGGCCCGCAGCGAGGCGAGGTGTTCGATCGGCTGGTGGGTCGGGCCGTCCTCGCCCAGACCGATCGAGTCATGGGTCCACACGAAGGTCACCGGAAGCTGCTGGATGGCCGCGAGACGCACGGCGGGGCGCATGTAGTCGGAGAACACGAGGAAGGTGCCGCCGTACGGGCGGGTCAGCCCCTCGAGGGCGATGCCGTTGAGGATCATCCCCATGGCGTTCTCGCGGATGCCGAAGTGCAGGGTGCGGCCGTAGGGCCCGCCCTTCCAGGCCGGCGTCTGGCGCGAGGCCGGGATGAAGGAGGGTTCGCCGGCCATCGTCGTGTTGTTGGACTCGGCGAGGTCGGCCGACCCGCCCCACAGCTCGGGGAGGGTTGCCGCCAGGGCCCCGAGGACCTTGCCGGATGCCGCTCGCGTCGCCAACCCCTTGGGGTCGGCGTCGAAGACGGGCAGCGACTTCTCGAAGCCCGACGGCAGGCCGCCGTCGACGAGCCTGGCCAGCAGGGCGGCGCGCTCGGGCTGGGCCTTGCGCCACGCGGTGAACCGGGCGTTCCACTCCTTGTGGACGGCCTTGCCCCGCTTCTTGACCTCCCGTGCGTGGGCGAGCACCGCCCTGTCGACCTCGAAGCTCTTCGCCGGGTCGAACCCGAGGAGCTCCTTGGTCGCGGCGATCTCGGCGTCGCCGAGGGCCGAGCCGTGGGACTTGCCGGTGCCGCGGACAGTGGGTGCCGGCCAGGCGATGACCGTGTGCAGGCGCACGAGCGTGGGCTTGGTGCGCGAGCGGCGGCTCTTGGTCAGCGCCGCGAGAAGGGCGTCGATGTCCTCGGTGTAGTCGGCGGTGCCAGCAGGCTCGGAACTCCGGCGCCAGTCGACGTCGATGACCTCCCAGCCGTAGGACTCGAACCGCATCGCGACGTCCTCGCTGAACGAGATGTCGGTGTCGTCCTCGATGGAGATCTGGTTCGCGTCGTACACGACGGTGAGGTTGCCGAGCTGCTGGTGGCCCGCGAGCGACGAGGCCTCGGCAGCCACCCCCTCCATGAGGTCACCGTCGGAGGCGAGAACCCACACGTGGTGGTCGAAGACGCTCTCGCCGGCCTTGGCCTCCGGGTCGAACAGTCCGCGCTGGCGGCGCTGGGCCATGGCCATGCCGACCGCCGAGGCCAGCCCGGAGCCGAGAGGGCCGGTGGTGATCTCGACACCCTTGGTGTGGTGCACCTCGGGGTGGCCGGGGGTCAGCGACCCCCACGTGCGCAGCGCCTTGAGGTCCTTGAGCTCCAGGCCGTAGCCGCTCAGGAACAGCTGGACGTACTGGGTGAGCGAGGAGTGGCCGCAGGAGAGCACGAAGCGGTCACGCCCCAGCCACGCGGGATCGGACGGGTCGTGGTTCATGACGTTCTGGTAGAGCAGGTACGCCGCCGGGGCCAGGCTCATCGCGGTTCCCGGGTGTCCGTTGCCAGCCTTCTGCACGGCATCGGCGGCCAGCAGCCGGGCGGTGTCGACGGCCCGGACGTCGAGGTCGGTCCACCCCGCCTTCTTCGCCACGGGGGCAGCGAGGTCGCTGCTGCGGGCGTCGGTCGGGGTCGAGGTGCGGCTGGCGGGCTTGCTGGTCACAGGAGCCTCTTTCGAGAAGACGGTGCACACGACAGGTCGAGTCGTCGGCCAGCCTAGTGTCTGGGCCAGCCCGCGGTTCTCCGTGCTGACGGGCGGACGGCTAGAATCGCCGGACACCCTCCCGCACCTGCTCGAAGGACGACGTGGCGACCATTCCGACGACGACCGACTCTCCGTCGGTGCCGCCGCTCGAGCGACGCTCCACGGTGGCCAACTACGTCGCGCTGACCAAGCCGCGCATCATCGAGCTGCTGCTCGTCACCACGGTGCCGGTGATGTTCCTGGCCGAACGAGGCGTCCCCTCGGTGTGGCTCGTGGTCGCGACCCTCGTCGGTGGCACGCTCAGCGCCGGGGCGGCGAACACCTTCAACTCGGTGTACGACCGTGACATCGACGCGCTGATGCACCGCACGAGCAACCGGCCGATGGTCACCGGCGCGATCACGACGCGCAACGCGGTGCTGTTCGGTGCCGCGCTGACGGTCATCTCGACGCTCTGGTTCGCCCTCGTCGTCAACGTCCTGTCGGCGCTGCTGTCACTGGCCGCCATCGCGCTCTACGCGGTCGGCTACACGATCCTGCTCAAGCGCCGCACGTCGCAGAACATCGTGTGGGGCGGCATCGCCGGCTGCATGCCGACCCTCATCGGGTGGTCTGCGGTCACCGGCACGGTCGGCTGGCCCGCCGTCGTGCTCTTCCTCGTGATCTTCTTCTGGACCCCGCCGCACTACTGGCCGCTGTCGATGGCCTTTCGCGACGACTACTCCACGGCCGGGGTCCCGATGCTGCCCGTGGAGCGCGGCCCGGTGGCCGTCGGCCGCCAGATCGTCGCCTACTCGTGGGTGATGGTGGCGACGTCGCTCGTCCTCGTTCCGGTCGCCCCCATGGGCTGGATCTACGTGGTGACGGCCGTGCTCTCCGGCGCACTGTTCATCGCCGAGGCCCACCGCCTGCTGCGCGCTGCCCGGGGCGGCGCCACCGGGACCGCCCTGAAGCCGATGCGGCTTTTCCACTACTCGATCACGTACGTGACCCTGGTGTTCCTCGCGGTCGCGGTCGACCCGCTGCTGTACTTCCCGCTGTCCTGAGCCACCCTGCCGACAGCGACATGTCGGATGCCGGGAGCGGCATTCCTCGGTCGCCGGTGAGCAGCGTCGCGTCCAAGGCTTCGAGAGGGAGACGGACCCGCCAGCGCGCCCGCCGGTCCGGTCGAGTACTTCTTTCCACAGATACTCGGTTGCACCAGGGGCCGTTCTGGTGTCGGCTCAACACGTGACGATCGCGATGAGCACGCCGGGGGGGTTGAGGATCTCGAGCACGTTGCCGACGTCCTCAGCGGGTGGCAGTACGACGGGGGTCCATTGCACCTTCACCCCGGTGATCTGGGTTGGCACTCGTTGAGAGGTGCAGCCACGACGGCCGGTTCGCTGCGGGTCTGGTCACGAGGGGCCAAACTCCTCGCCATCGGACTACTCGATGGTCCTGACGGGCTACTGCGGATGGCTGTCGACCCTGACGTGCGCTTGGGGCGGTTACGAGGTTGCGTGCGACTCAGGCCCGTCGTACTTCTTCGTCCTCGCCGCAGCGGGCATCGCGGCCATCGGCAGTTGGTATCTCACCCGGCCAGGTGAGTGCGCACTCCTCAGAGGATGAAAGCGCTCGGAGCGGCAGATCCGCGAGAGCTTCCGGCGCATAGAGCGAACCACTAATGGCGAGGGTGTTCGCCCTGGACGGGCCAATACACGCGTCACCAGCCGACAACCCCGCCATCAGGCGTCCGTCCTCAACTCGGTAGGGGCGCGCGACAGTCCTGTGTCGCGGGCGGCCTCACGTTCTCCGTGTGGTCGACGTCAGCGGCGGCGCAGGGCGAGGATGCCGTTGGTCAGCGCCACGACGAGCAGCGTCGCCCCGAGCATGTGCGCGATGACGAGGGCTTCGGGCAGGTTGGTGAAGTACTGCACGTAGCCGACCACACCCTGCGCGAGGCTCACCGCGAGGACGGCGAACCAGGCCCGCCCGGGTCCGCGATCGGCATCCTTGCTCGTGAGGCGGGCGGTGAGCCACGTCGCGACGACGAGCCCGACAAAGAGCATGACGACGTCAGCGTGCAACCACGAGATCGTGCGCGGGTCGAACCCCAACCGGGCGGGCTCGTCCGCGTCGCCGGAGTGCGGCCCGGACCCGGTGACGAGGGTGCCGAGGAACAGCACGAGCACGCCGACCCCGCTGGTGGCCCAGGCCAAGCGGGTCACCAGCGCCGGGACGAGCGGCACGGGGGCCGTGCCGGACTCGTGCCGCGCGAACCACAGGTAGGACGCGGCCGCCACCAGGCCCATGGAGACGAGGAAGTGGGCGGCAACCGTTGCCGGGTGCAGCCCGAGCAGCACCGTGATCCCGCCGAGCACGGCCTGGACGAGGACACCGACGAAGACGGTGACGGCGGCCACCTTCATGGCCCGCCGCGGTGCCCAGCGCCACACGGCGACGATGGTCGCGAGGGCCAGCAGCCCGAGCACCCCGGTCAGGGTGCGGTTGCCGAACTCGATCCACTTGTGGATGCCCTCGGCCTGTTCGATGGTCGGGGTGATCGACCCGTCGACGCACTCCGGCCAGGTCGGGCACCCGAGGCCGCTGCCGGTCACCCGGACCAGCCCGCCCGTGACGACGATCGCGACCTCGGCGACGAGGTTGGCCAGCAGGATCGGCGAGAGCCACCGGGAACCAGGCCGCAGGGCCTGGTCGGTGCGAGGGCTGCCGGTCATCGAACTCGTGCTCGTGCTGGTCACGGGGTCAAGGCTACGGCGCGGGCCGCAGGCTTCGACGCGCCGGGTGGCTCAGTCCGACCACCGGAAGGTCCGGCTCGCGAGCACCGCAGCACCGACGCCCCAGACCGCGAGCACCGCCCACTGGGCGAGCGGCCACCCACCGTCGACGAGCGCCAGGCGCATCGCGTCGCCGAGGGCCCCTGACGGCAGGGCCGCGGCCACGGGAGCGAGGATGCCGGGAAGCGACTCGGTGGGAGCGAGCAGTCCCAGCCCCAACAGCAGGACCCAGACGAGGTTGGCGACCGCGAGGACGGCTTCGGCGCGCAGCGTGCCGGCGAGCAGCAGGGCCAGGGCGACGAAGCAGGCGCTGCCCAGCAGGAGGGTCAGCGCGGCGGGCACCAGCCCCGCCGGCTGGGCGCGGGCCCCCAGGGCCACACCGAGCGCGCCGATCACGACGACCTGGACGCCGAGGACCGACAGCACCGCCAGCGCCTTCGCGGCCAGTAGTCCACTGCGGCCCAAGGGGGTGGTGCCCAGCAGCCGCAGGACCCCGGCGCGCCGGTCGAACCCGGTGCCGATCGCCTGACCGGTGAAGGCGGTCGAGACCACGCACAGGGCGAGGGCCCCGGCGAGGGCCAGGTCGGACCGGGCCCCCGGTCCGAGATCGGGAACCGATGACAGGGTCAGGCCGATGAGCGCGAGCGAGGGCAGGATCAGCGACACGAGCAGCTGCTCACCGTTGGCGAGCAGCATCCGGGTCTCGAACGCAGCCCGAGACAGGATCCGGGCCCGGGCTGGCGCGGCTCCCGGTGTCGACGCGGCGCTCATCGGGTGGCCTGCGCGGTGAGCTCGAAGTAGACGGCCTCGAGGGTGCGACCGGCGCGCACCTGGTCCAGCGGGCCGTCCGCGACGACCGTGCCCGCCGCGAGGATGACGACGTGGTCGGCGAGCCGCTCGGCCTCCTCGAAGGAGTGGGTGGTGACGACGACGCAGGCACCGCGTGCCGCCTCGCTGCGCACGAGGTCCCAGACGTCGAGCCGGGCGTGCGGGTCCAGGCCGGCGGTGGGTTCGTCGAGGAAGAGCACGTCGGGCCGGGGGAGCAGCGCCGCCGCCAGGGCCACGCGCTGCCGCTGCCCCCCGGACATCCGCCGCACCGTGGTGCGGGCGAAGGCGTCGATGCCGAGCGTGGTGACCAGCTCGTCCGGGTCGACCGGCGCCGCGTAGAGCGCCGCGAGGTGGCGCAGCAGCGGCACGGGTCGGCTCGTCGTCGGCAGCCCGCCCTCCTGGAGCATGACCCCGACCCGGGCGCGGTGCTGGGGCCCAGCCCCCCACGGGTCGACGCCGAGGACCTCCACCGTGCCGGCATCCGGGCGCTGCAGCCCTTCGAGACATTCGATCGTCGTCGTCTTGCCGGCACCGTTGGGGCCGAGGACGGCGGTGATCTGCCCGGCCCGCGCACCCCAGGTGGCGCCGTCGACGGCCCGTACCCCGCCGAAGGACTTGCGCAGATCGCGGACGGAGACTGCGGTGGCCATGTCGAGACATCCTAGGGTGGGGCCCATGACGCGCATCGACCGGGAGGCCGCCCCCGCCACAGCCATCGCCGCACTCCCATCCGTCGTCGCGCTGCTCGCGGGCCGTCGGGGTCTGGCGGCCGGACTCTCGGTGCTCCCCGCGGCGATCGCGGCGTTCTTCCGTGACCCCGACCGAACCCCGGATCACCGCCCGGCACCCGTCGACGACGTCCTGTCGCCCGCTGACGGCAAGGTCATGTACGTCGGGCCCGGTCAGGACCTCGTGGCACCCGAGGGGGAGTGGCAGCAGATCAGCATCTTCCTGTCGGCCTTCGACGTGCACATCAACCGGGCGCCCTACGGTGGACGCGTCACCGCCGTCGACTTCCGCCTCGGCAAGTGGCTGGCTGCCTACAAGCACGAGAGCGCCCACCTCAACGAGCGCAGCGACATCACCGTGGAACGCGAGGTCGGCGGGCAGGTCCGTCGGGTGCACTTCCGCCAGATCGTGGGCCTCATGGCGCGTCGCGTCGTGACTCGGGTGTCCGTCGGTGACGAGATCGCCACCGGCCAGCGGATCGGCCTGATGAAGTTCGGGTCGCGGATGGACGTCTTCGTGCCGCCGGAGTGCGACCTGCTCGTCACCGCCGGTGACCGGGTGATCGCGGGGGAGACCGTCATCGCCCGGTGGCCGGCGACAGTGACGTCGGTGACCTCGTGAGCACTCCCGCAGGGGGTCGGCGCCGCATCCTCGACCGCTGGCGCCTGGTGTCTCCCAGTGGCGCCCAGGTGGTGTCGCTGCGGCAGCTGCCCAAGCGCGAGCGGGCCCGGCTGATGGCTCCGTCGATGTTCACCACACTCAACATGGTGAGCGGGCTGTCCTCGGTGCTGCTCGCCTTCCGTGGCCACTTCACCATCGCCGCCGCCCTCATCGGTGTCTCCATCGTGCTGGACATCGCCGACGGCTACGTCGCCCGGTTGATCGGGGCGACCTCCCCGTTCGGCCTCCAGCTCGACTCGCTGGCTGACCTCATCTCCTTCGGGCTCGCCCCCGCGATCCTCGTCCACACCTGGGCCCTGGACGAGTGGCCGATCCTCGCGTGGCTCGTCGCGTTCCTGTGGCTGGCCTGTGCCGCGTTCCGTCTGGCCCGCTTCAACGTGACCATCGACCCGGCTGCCGACAAGCGGTACTTCGTGGGGCTCCCGTCACCGGGTGCCGCCGCCGTCGTCATGGCGACGATCTTCGCGCTCGACTCGCCGGACTGGGGCCCCGGCTCAGGACCGTGGCGTGCCTGGTTCCCGCTCGTCGTGAGCGTGGTCCCGGCCCTGCTCATGGTCATGACCGTGCGCTTCCGGTCGTTCCGCAACCTGCTCGCACCGCAGACCCGGGGCGCTCGGTTCACCACGGCGGCCGTCGTGGTCGCCATCCTCGTCGGGCTGGCCCTGGCACCGGGCCTCACCGCGGTGGTCGTCGCGTACGGCTACGTCCTGACCGCCCCGCTCGGCGTGCTGAGCGCCCCCCTGCGCGAGCGCTTTCTCGGCGCGGAGTCGATCGCGCCACCGCGCACGAGGATGCCGTCCGTCTTCCTCCCGCTCGAGGAGGACGACGAGGTCGACGGCGCCCAGGCAGCCGCCGTCGACGGCCTTGACGAAGGTTAGGCCACCCTTCCTTGGACGGATCTCCGGTAATTACCTAACATTGCTGTGTGGTTAATGCCGAGACGCAGGTCATCGAGTCGCGTACCCGCGACCGGGTGCTTCGTGTCGTGAGCCAGGAGGGGCCGGTCAGCATCGCGGCCCTCGTCGCCCGACTGGGTCTCACCGAGACCGCGCTGCGCCGCCACGTCGACGCCCTGCACGGCGAGGGTCTCCTCGAGGCTCGTGAGGCCAATGGCCCCAAGCGTCGAGGCCGCCCCGCCAAGGAGTGGGTGCTCACCGACCGGGGCCACCGGGCACTGGTCAGCGACTACGACCACCTGGCGGGTGAGGCGCTGCGCTTCCTGGGTGCCACCGCCGGGCCGGATGCCGTCACGGCGTTCGCCGAGCACCGCGCCGCCGACCTCGAGAACCGCTACGCCGAGCGCATCGCGACCGCAGGGGATGACTCCGCGTCCCGCGCCACCGCGCTCGTCGAGGCCCTCAACGCTGATGGCTTCGCGGCATCCGCTCGTCCCGTGGGAGCCGCGGACGGCCCGCTCACCGGGGTCCAGCTCTGCCAGGGGCACTGCCCCGTCCAGCACGTCGCCGCCGAGTTCCCGCAGTTCTGCGAGGCCGAGACCGAGGCGTTCTCACGCCTGCTCGGCGTGCACGTCCAGCGACTCGCGACCCTCGCCCACGGCGACCACGTCTGCACCACCTTCGTTCCAACCCCGACCACCTCCACCCCGACCAGCGAGAGGGCCTCGTCATGACGAGCCACATCGAAGAGCTCAACCCCGGTCTCAAGGGCCTCGGCACCTACGAGTACGGCTGGGCCGACGCCGACACCGCGGGCGAGACGGCCCGTCGTGGCCTCAGCGAAGAGGTCGTCGCCGACATCTCGGCGCGCAAGTCCGAGCCGCAGTGGATGCTCGACCTGCGGATGAAGTCGCTGCGCCTGTTCGGCAAGAAGCCCATGCCGAGCTGGGGCAGCGACCTCACCGGCATCGACTTCCAGAACATCAAGTACTTCGTGAAGTCCACCGAGAAGCAGGCCACCTCGTGGGAGGACCTGCCCGAGGACATCAAGAACACCTACGACCGGCTCGGCATCCCCGAGGCCGAGAAGCAGCGCCTCGTCGCCGGTGTCGCCGCCCAGTACGAGAGCGAGGTCGTCTACCACCAGATCCGTGAGGACCTGGAGGAGAAGGGCGTCATCTTCGTCGACACCGACACCGGCCTGCGCGAGCACGAGGACCTCTTCCGCGAGTACTTCACCTCGGTGATCCCCGCCGGCGACAACAAGTTCGCCGCGCTCAACACCGCCGTCTGGTCGGGTGGCTCGTTCATCTACGTCCCGCCGGGCGTGCACGTCGACATCCCGCTGCAGGCCTACTTCCGGATCAACACCGAGAACATGGGCCAGTTCGAGCGCACCCTGATCATCGCCGACGAGGGCTCCTACGTTCACTACGTCGAGGGCTGCACCGCGCCGATCTACAAGAGCGACAGCCTGCACTCGGCCGTCGTCGAGATCGTCGTGAAGAAGAACGCCCGCGTGCGCTACACGACCATCCAGAACTGGTCGAACAACGTCTACAACCTCGTTACCAAGCGTGCGACCTGCGCCGAGGGCGCCACCATGGAGTGGATCGACGGGAACATCGGGTCCAAGGTCACGATGAAGTACCCCGCCGTCTTCCTCCTCGGCGAGCACGCCCGCGGTGAGACGCTGTCGATCGCCTTCGCCGGCGAGGGCCAGCACCAGGACGCCGGCTCCAAGATGGTGCACGCCGCTCCGAACACGAGCAGCTCGATCGTCAGCAAGTCGGTCGCCCGGGGCGGGGGTCGCA
>NZ_DAORSO010000026.1:0-18186 GCF_035443565.1 Ornithinibacter sp.
TCCTCGAGCGCGGCCCAGGGCGCCTTCTCGGGGGCGGCCGCCTGACCTTCGGGGCAGTGCGCCCGCAGGTCACACCACCCACACAGGGGCCCGGGTCGGGGCGGGAACGCCTCGCTGTCCTGACCCTTGTCGGCGAAGTCGAGGTCGGCCCGCTGGGCGTCACGGGCTATCGAACGCGCCTGCTCGACCTTGCGGGTCAGCGACTCGGGCGTGTGTACGTGCGGGGCCACCGTGCCGGAAGGCACGTGGTGCAGCTCGATGCGCAGCGTGCGCCGTCGGAACATCTTCCACACGGCGGCGGCGTAGAGGCCCAGCGCCAGCGAGGTGCGCGCCTCGTCGTCGGTGGACGGCACCCGTGAGGTCTTGTAGTCGACGACGACGAGCTCACCATCGCGGTCGTCGAGCCGGTCGATGCGCCCGGTCAGGCGCAGGTCGCCGCTGACGAAGGACACCGTGCGCTCGATCCCGGTCGGCGGGGTGTCCGGGTCGACGGACTCCAGGTAGGCCGCCACCGCGGTGCGCATCCGATCGCGCCAGACGCGGGACTGCTCGGCGTCACGAAACCCGACGTCGATCCAGGCGCGGTCGACCAGGGCCGCCCCGGCATCCGGCGTCCTGACCGGGAGGTCCCACCAGTCGCGCAGCGCGTTGTGGACGGCGTTGCCGAGCGAGGTGTGGGCTCGTTGCGCCCGACGGGGCGGGGAGGGCCGGTCGAGGTACTGCAGCCGGTAGCGGCGGGGGCAGTCCAGGAACGCCAGGAGCTTGCTCGGACTGGCGGCATAGAGGGGGGTGGGCACACCCGTGAGCGGCAGGGCGCCCTGGCGTGCCGCTGTCGTGACCTCGGTCCCCGGATCCATGGTCGGCAACGCTAGCGCCGAGCACCGACGCCCTCTACGCTGAAGCGACATCCGGTGCGTATGACGAGACAGGTTGCATGATGAGCAACGAATTGCCAACGGTGGCACTGACCCGCCTCCTCGAGGGTGCCCGCTACGAGGTGATGCCCACCGCGACGATCGCGGACAAGGTGCGGGCCCACGTGCCCCTCACCGTGCCGCTCACCGTCACGGCGGCACCGGGCAAGGGCCTCGGTGCCACGTTCGACCTCGCCACGGCGCTCGCCGACAGCGGCTACCGGGTGGTGCCGCACGTGGCAGCACGCATGGTCTCGGGCCGGGACGAACTCGTCGACATCGTCGCCCGCCTGAAGGAGCACGACATCTCGGCGATCTTCGTGCCTGCTGGTGACGCCGACCCGCCGGCCGGGGCGTACCACGGCGCCGTCGACCTGCTGCGCGACCTCGAGGAGATCGGCCACAGCTTCAGCCACATCGGGATCACCGGCTACCCCGAGTCGCACCCGACCATCGACGACGACATCACGGTCCAGGCCATGTGGGACAAGCGGCACTACGCCACCCACATCGTGTCGAACATGACCTTCGACGCCGAGCACCTCGCAACCTGGATCGAACGCGTGCGCCGCCGCGGGGTCACCCTCCCCCTGCTCGTCGGTGTCCCCGGGCCCGTCGAGCGCACGAAGCTGCTCGGCATGGCGACGAAGATCGGAGTGGGTGAGTCACTGCGGTTCCTGCGCAAGCAGAAGTCGATCTTCGCCCGCATCGCGTCGCCCGGGTTCTCCACCGACCGCTTCGTCAGCCGGGTCGCCGCCCTGTCGAGCAATCCGGCCCTGCGGGTCGAGGGGCTGCACGTCTTCACCTTCAACCAGGTCGAGGTCATCGAGACCTGGCGCCAGCGCATGCTCGACGAAGCGGTGAGCGCCCGAACCCGCGCCCGATGAGACGGCGGCGGGGCACGGCATCCGCGCTGCGTACCCTTCCTTGGTGACGAATCGACTGCTGACCCTGCTCGCTGACCGCCCGGCCGTCTTCGACGGCGGATACGGCTGGTTGCTGCAGGAGCGTGGGCTCCCTGCGGGCGAGTGCGCGGAGTCGTGGAACGTCGACAACCCGGATGCCGTGGCGAGGCTTCACGACGAGTACGCCGCCGCGGGTGCCGTCATCATCACCACCAACACCTTCGGCGCCACCGAGCCCCGTCTCGCCGCCCACGGCCTGTCCGGCCGGGCGGAGGAGGTCAACCGGGCGGGGGCTGCCATCGCGCGGGAGGTCGCAGACCGGCACGCGGTGCTCGTGGCCGGCGACATCGGCCCGACGGGTGAGCTGCTCGAACCGCTCGGAACCCTGACCGCGCAGCAGGCGACCGCCCTGTTCGCCGAGCAGGTGCGCGGGCTGGCCGCCGGTGGCGCCGACCTCATCCTGATCGAGACGATGAGTGACCTCGGCGAGGCGAGCGCCGCCGTGGCGGCCGCGCGCGAGGTCGCACCCGACCTGCCGGTCGTCGTGACGATGTCCTTCGACACGAACCTGCGCACCATGATGGGCGTCTCACCGGCCGCCGCCGTGGCGGCGCTGGCCGCCGCGGGCGCCGACGCCGTCGGGGCCAACTGCGGCCGCGGGCCCGACGAGATGCGCACCATCGCCGAGCAGCTCGTGGCGGCCCGCCCCGAGGGGCTGCTCCTCGTGGCCCAGTCAAACGCCGGACTGCCCGCGCTCGAGGGTGACAGGTTCGTGTACACCGTCGGCCCCGAGGCCATGGGGGAGCACGCGGTCGAACTGCGCGACCTCGGCATCGACGTCATCGGAGCGTGCTGCGGATCCTCACCCGAGCACATCGGCGAGATGGCCGCCGCCCTGGCGGGCCGCTAGAAGTCCAGGCACCCCTCGCCGCAGCCGTCGCCGCAGCCGTCGGTGGGCAGGATGTCACCGACGGCGCCGGCCAGGTGACCCAGGGCGTCGCCGAGCCCCTCGAACCCCTCGACCAGGGCCTCGAAGGCGTCCTCCGGTACGAGGTCGCCGAGCCCGCTCACGTCCAGGTCGGCGAGGTCGACAAGCCCCGACACGAGGTCCCACACGCCGGGGTCGATGGCGGCGTCGACGGCGATGTCGAGCGCGGCCTGGGCGCCCGCCGCGACCTGGGCGGCACGCAGGGCATCACCCAGGACGGCGGCGACGTGGCCCGCGACCCCGAAGGCAACGGCGTAGGGCAACATGGCGCGCACTTCGCCGGCGAGCTCCTCGTGCCGCAGCTGGCCGGCCTCAGCGGTGGCGAGGTACCGCTCGTAGCCCAGGGCCTGGATTCGCGCTGCGGACCCCGTGGCCGTGCGCGGAGTGCGCCCGCGCCCGCGCCACAGCAGCAAGGCGCCGCCGAGGCCGAGCCCCACTCCCAGAGGGGCCCATCGCAGGTGGTCCTCCGCCAGTCCGGAGACCACGCCTGCCACGGCCGATGCCACCACGAGGAGCATCCCCAGCGCAGCGAGCCGCCCGTTGCGCAAGCGCGGATGCCGGGTGTACCAGCCCCGGTCGACCACGGCCCGGTAGACCGAAATCTCGGCGGCCCGCCAGCGCGCCACGACCTCGGCCCGTCGCAGGTCGCCGAGCAGTACCGAGGTCGCGCCACCGAGCACGGCGTCGAGAAGCGCCACCTCGTGGGGCGCGAGCGGGTCTGCCGTCACGTCGGCCCTGGTGACCCGCCAGTCCTTGCCCTCGCGCGCGAGGAGCACGTGCCCGCGCAGGGCCAGGTCCACGAGGGTGGCGGCGAGGTCACGCCCGTGCACCACGCCGTCGATCACCGTGCCCGACAGGGCCGGGGTCGAGTGCTCGGGCTGGTGGAAGCGGGGAGCCACGGCGCCCGAGTACTCGACGCCGCGGCGCACTCGGGCGCTGTCACCGGCTTCACCGAGCCCCGGGACTTCTCCGGGCGTGAGGTTGACGAACACCTCGTCACGCCGCCGCCACCGGAACACGAGCAGAGTCAGCGCGGCCACGACGAAGGGCACCAGTCCCCCGACGAGGCTCGCAGGAGTCAGTCCCTCGAGCACCTGCACGACCCTAGACGACCCGATCCTGATGTGCAGGTCGGTCAGGAGGGGTCGGGAAGGAGGGAGGCGAGGGCGCGCTCGAGGCCGCTCTCGCCCGTGCGCCGCACCTGGAGCGGCAGCCCGATGCGGTCGGCCGCGGCCTGCGCCAGGGTGCGCAGCTCGGCCCGCTCCACCGGATCCGTCGTCTGCACCAGCCACACGACCCGGGTGTAGTGGCGGAAGTAGTCATCACGCAGTTCGGGATGCCGGTCGAGGCCGAGTTCCTGGATCACCGTGCGCGCGAACGACTTCACGAGGAAGTCGGTGAGCAGGTAGGTGCCCGGCTCGTCCTCGGAGAGCTGGGTCACCACGTCCGACCCGGCGAAGAGGTCGTAGCAGTGCAGCCCCGGAAGGCGGTCGACGTGCAGCCGTTCGCAGACGGCATCCAACGCTCCGTAGGTACCGCAGTCGGCGTAGCCCACGACCACCCGGTCGTAGCGCCCCCGCAGCTGGAGGACCAGGGCCTCGACGGCATCCGCGATGCGTTCGGGCCGGTTGTGGAGCAAGGGCGGCAGGGGGTGGACGTCGACGGGCCACGCGCGGCGCGCCACGGCATCCGCCGCGGGTTGGGCGATGGCCCCGCACGCGACGAGCGCGACCCGCCCAGACGGCACGCCCATGCTCAGACGGGGAACGCGAGCTGGTCGATGAAGCGGTCGTTGAAGTCAGGCCGGTCCGAGAGCTCGATGTACGCGACTTCAGCGAGCATCGCGTCGGCACCGGCCCGCTCACGCGCCGACAGCAACACCATCTTCGCGCCCTCACCGGCGACGTTGCCCGCCGAGACGATGCGCAGCACGGGCAGCTTGGGCACCAGACCGATCCGCACGGCCGACGACGGTGACAGGTAGGAGCCGAACGACCCGGCGAGCAGCACCTGCTGCACGTCCCGCGGGGTCACGCCGAGCTCCTCGAGGAGCAGGGTCCACCCCGTCGAGATCGCGGCCTTGGCGAACTGCAGCTCGCGCACGTCGCGCTGCGAGAGGTAGACGCACTCGACCGTCGGCGCATCGGGAGTCGGCCGGTGCAGGATGAACACCCGCTCGCCGTCCCCGATGGTGGCCAGCCGACCGGCCAGCGCCGGCACCGAGGCGGCGGCGGCCTCGTCGCTGATGAGGCGACCCGACTCGTCGAGCAGGCCCACGCGCACGAGCTCGGCCACGGCATCGACCAGGCCCGAACCGCAGATGCCGCGGGGTTCCGCGTCGCCGATGACGCCGAGCGTGACCGCCTCGTCGTCGCCGGACGCACCCGCGTTCAGGGTGATCACCTCGATGGCCCCGTCGGCTGCCCGCATGCCACAGCGGATGGCACCGCCCTCGAAGGCCGGCCCTGCAGGGGCAGCCGTCGTGACGATCCGCTCACCGTCGCTGAGGGCGATCTCGCAGTTGGTGCCGACGTCGATGAACAGCCGCACCCGCTTGTCGCGATCGAGGCCGCTGGCGAGCATGCCCGCCACGATGTCGCCGCCGACGTAGGCCCCGAGCGCCGGGAAGATCGTCGCGCGGGCTCCGGGGTGCACGTCGATGCCGAGGTCGCTGGCGTGCAGCACCGGCCAGTCGGCACTGACCTGGATGAACGGCGCCACCCCCAGCGGTTCGGGGTCGATGCCGAGCAGCAACGCGGTCATCGTCGCGTTGCCCGCCAGCGCCACCTCGTACACGCTCTGCGGCGAGATGCCACCCTCGTCGAGCACCTCCCCGGCGAGCTCGGAGAGGGTCTGGCGTGCCAGCTGGGTGAGTCGCCCGAGCGCCTCCGGATCCATCATCGTCGCGCTGATCCGGGTGATCACGTCACCGCCGAAGGGCTGTTGCTTGTTGAGCATCGAGGCCACCGCCACCGGGGTGCCGGTCTCGAGGTCGAGCAGCGTGGCGACGACAGTCGTCGTCCCGAGGTCGTACGCGATGGCGTGGCGCGACCCGGTGGTGTCACCGGGCTCGACGTCGATGAGCACCTCGTCGACGACGACCGCGGTGACCTTGAAGTCGCTCTGGCGCAGCACGGTGGGCAGCCGGCGCAGGGCGTGCAGGTCGGGGTTCAGGGTGAGGTCGTCGACCGCGTCGCGAAGGCGCTGCAGGTCGGTGCGCTGGTCGGCCAGCGTCGGGTCGGTCAGCTCGACGTACCGCTTCTGCACCCCCGGCCGCAGGATGACCTGGCGCCCGACGCCGACCGTCGACGCCTTGGGTCGCGTGACGAGCGGTGGCACCTCGAGGCCGAGGTCGTGGGTCGCCTTGACCAGGCACGCCAGGCGCCAGCCCTCGGCGATCTGGTCCTCGGAGAAGGTGCGCCGGTCGTGCCGGGTCACCGGCGCCGACCCGGAGGTCACCCGAACGAGGCACTTGCGGCAGGTGCCGTGCCCTCCGCACGTGGAGTCGATGGCGATGCCGTTCCACGAGGCGGCATCGAACACCGACACCCCCGGGGGGACCCGGAAGGTGCGCCCGGCCGGCTCGAAGGTCAGCTGCACCCGGCCGGTGCCCTCGTGCGGCTCCCCGACCTCCGCCGCCGGCGGCGGGGGCTCGAGCAGACCTTCGCGGCGCAGACCGTCGACGACGTCGCCGAACGGGGCTCCCGGGCCTCGTCCGTCGCTCACGCCGAGGCGGTGGATGCCGCGGCCGCCTCAGCGGCTGCGGCCTCGGCGGCTGCGGCGGCCTGGCGCGCCCGGTGCGTGGTGATCCACGCCGAGCCCCACTCGTCGTTGCCGAGCAGCAGGTCGCTGGCGCGCACGGCGTCGACGACGTGCGGCGTGCGGGCGTCCATGATCGCGCTGGTCATGCCGGCGGACATGGCGAGCGAGAGCCAGGCGCCGTTGATCGCGTGACGACCCGGCATCCCGAAGCTGACGTTCGAGGCACCGCAGGTGGTGTTCAGGCCCCACTGCTCGACGATGCCGCGGATCGTCAGGAGCGTCTCGCGACCCACGGTGGGGTCGGCGCCGATCGGCATGGCGAGGGGGTCGATGACGATGTCGTCGATGGCGATCCCGTACTCCTGCGTGGCGACCCGGACGATCTTCTCGGTGAGCTCGAGGCGCCGCTGGTGCTCCATCGGGATCTCGTGCTCGTCGTTGGGCAGCGCGACGATCGCGGCGTCGTACTTCTTGACCAGCGGGAGGATGGCCTCGAGTCGCTCGTCCTCGGCGGTCACCGAGTTGACCAGGGCACGGCCCTGGTAGGCGGCCAGCCCGGCCTCGAGGGCTTCGACGACCGAGGAGTCGATGCAGATCGGCAGGTCGGTGACCTGCTGGACGAGCTGGATGGCCCGCACGAGCAGGTCGGCCTCGTCGGTGAGGGGCACCCCCATGTTGATGTCGAGGACGTTGGCGCCCCCGGCCACCTGGGCGGCGACGTCCTTCTCGATGATCGACAGGTCGCCCTCGCGCAGCGCCTTCTGGAACACCGGGCGGCCCGTGGGGTTGATCCGCTCGCCGATGACGCAGAACGGCTGGTCGGCGGCGATGACCACCTCCTTGCTGGCCGAGCGCAGCACGGTCCGGCGCAGGGGCGCGCTCATGCGGGCACCTTCGTCCGACGGGCCTCGAGCAGGGCCTTCGCGCGCTTGACGGTCGCGGAGGCGTCGGAGGCGTAGCCGTCGGCACCGACGGCATCCGCGTACTCCTGGGTGACCGGGGCGCCGCCGACCATGACGATGACCGAGTCGCGCAGCCCCGCCTTCTGGAGGGCGTTGATGTTCGCCTTGAACATCGGCATGGTCGTGGTGAGGAAGGCGGAGAAGCCGACGATGTCGGGCTGGTGCTCCTCGATCGCGGAGACGAACTTCTCCGGGGCCACCTGCACGCCGAGGTCGATGACCTCGAAGCCGGCGCCCTCGAGCATGATGTTGACGAGGTTCTTGCCGATGTCGTGCACGTCCCCCTTGACGGTGCCCATGAGGAACTTGCCGATCGTCTCGACGCCGGTCTCGGCGAGCAGCGGCCGCAGCACCTCCATCGACCCGGCCATCGCACGCCCGGCGATGAGCATCTCGGGCACGAAGAAGTCGCCGCGCTCGAAGCGCGCACCGACCTCTTCCAGCGCGGGGATCAGGGCGTCGAAGAGCATCGTGCCAGGCTCCATGCCCCCGTCGAGCGCCTGGTGGGTGAGGTCGAGCACGGCAGGGCCGTTGCCGACGAGGGTCTGGTCATAGAGCCCTTGGAGGATTTCGTCGGGAGTCATGCTGCGCCTTCCTGGTGGTGGTGATCGAGACGGTTCGAGAGCGCCTTGGCATGTGCCGCGACGAGGGTTCCGGTGGACCTGAGGTCCGCCGCGAGACGAGAGGTGGGCCCGGAGATGCCGAGCGCCGCGACGACCGTGCCACCGAGCCGGACCGGTGCCGCCACCCCGGTCAGCCCCGGTTCGAGCTCGTCGACGGTGGTCGAGAAGCCGTCGTGCCGGATGCCGGGGAGTCGCGCCTTGAGGGCCGCCCCGGTCGCGAGGGACGCGGGAGTCAGCGCCTCGAGCTTCCCGGAGGGCGCGGGCAGGGCGCCGTGCGCGTA
This sequence comes from Ornithinibacter sp., assembly GCF_035443565.1. Taxonomy (NCBI): domain Bacteria; kingdom Bacillati; phylum Actinomycetota; class Actinomycetes; order Micrococcales; family Intrasporangiaceae; genus Ornithinibacter; species Ornithinibacter sp. Next base: position 8,436 of record NZ_DAORSO010000026.1, read on the forward strand.
CAGCACCAGGCCCAGGGCTGAGCAGTGGGCGGGGACGTCGGTGCCGACCCAGTCCCGCGAGCCCAGGTAGTACGAGGAGTCGACCTGGGCGACCTGGACGACCGTGCCGCGACGAGGCACACCGAGGTTGACGGTCTCGCCCGTCAGGTCCCCCAGGGCCCGCATCGTGGAATCCGCGGCCTCGACGAGGTGCGCGTCGTCGGAACGTCGGGCGGCGTAGTGGTCGAAGAGGGCACCCGGGATCCAGCGTGCCTGCTCGTCGCGCGCCAGCAGGTCGGCTCGCTCGAGCGCGGACAGCAGCCGGGAGGTCGTCGATCGTGCGAGGCCGGTGACCTCGGCGAGCTCGGTGAAGGTGACCGGTGAGGGTGCGCGGACCACTCGGGCGAGCAGGTCGGCGGCACGGTCGATCGACTGGGTTCCAGTACCCACGGTTGGTGTGGTCACGCGACGTCCTCTCCTGCTCCGGTCCGGGCACGCCCGGAAGAAACTGCCTCACGATGTGGAACCAGAGTCCCACATGATGAGGCTAGGATGTGAGCCGGCTCACCGTCAATGTCGATCGCCACCGAAAGGCACGCCCGATGTTCACCAACCGCATGCCGCGTTACGAGATCCTCTCGGCCGATGCCCTCGCCCAGTTGGATGCCGGGTGGCGTCGACTCGTGACCGAGATCGGCGTCGAGTTCATGAGCGACCGGGCCCTGGACCTGTTCCGGGCCGCGGGCCAGCGGGTCGAGGACAACACCGTCTTCCTCGACCCCGAGTTCGTGCTCGAGCAGGTCGCCAAGGCCCCGCGCGAGTTCGACGTGCACGCCCGCAACGCCGAGCGCAGCATCCACATCGGCGGCGACTCGATGGCCTTCGGTGCGGTCTACGGTCCGCCCTTCGTGCGCGAGGGGGACGTCCGGCGCGACGGCACGCTGGAGGACTACCGCAACTTCGCGAAGCTCTCCCAGTCCTTCTCGGTGCTCGACTCAGCGGGCGGCGTGGTCTGCGAGCCGAATGACGCCCCCCTGGACTCGCGCCACCTCGACATGACGCTGTCGCTCATGACGCTCACCGACAAGGTGTTCATGGGCAACGTCGTCTCCGGCGAGAACGCCCGCGACGTCATCGCGATGTCCGAGATCCTCTTCGGCGGCCGCGAGGCGATCGAGGCCCGCCCGGCCTCCATCAGCCTGATCAACTGCAACTCGCCCCTGCGCTGGGACGACCGCATGCTCGACGCCCTGTTCGAGTACTGCGCCGCCGCGCAGCCCGTGGTCCTCACCCCGTTCATCCTCATGGGTGCGATGTCTCCCGTGACGATCCCCGCCGCCCTGGTGCAGCAGATGGCCGAGGCGCTCTCCGGCATCGCCCTGGCGCAGCTCATCCGTCCCGGGTGCCCGGTGATCTTCGGCTCGTTCCTGTCCAACATCGACATGCAGTCGGGCTCGCCGACGTTCGGCACCCCGGAGTCCGGCATCGGGCTGCTGTGCACCGGGCAGATCGCCCGCCACTTCACCCTGCCGTTCCGTTCCGGTGGCGGGCTCACCTCGTCCCAGGTCCCTGACGCGCAGGCCGGTTACGAGGCGCTGATGACACTCATGCCGACGTTCCTCGCGGGCACCAACTGGGTCATGCACACCGCGGGCTGGCTCGAAGGTGGTCTGGTCGCCGGCTTCGAGAAGTTCGTCATCGACTGCCAGATCGTCGAGATGCTCCAGCACGAGTTCACCCCGCTGGAGATCGACCCGGGTTCGCTGGCGTTCGACGCCCACCAGGAAGTGGGCCACGGTGGCCACTTCCTGGGCTCGATGCACACGATGGAGCGCTTCCGCACCTGCTTCTACCGCCCCTTCCTCAACTCCTCGGACAACTACGAGCGCTGGATGCGCAATGGTGCCCAGGACACCGCGACCCGCGCCGCCGGCATCTGGCGCAAGCGCCTCGAGGAGTACGAGGAGCCGACGCTCGACGACGGCATCCGGTCCGAGCTCGAGGCCTTCGTGACCCGGCGCCGCCGGGAGCTCGGCGACTGAGGCAGGCTCTGGGCCATGGCCATCAGCGCGTTCGACCTCTTCTCGGTGGGCATCGGCCCGTCCAGCTCCCACACGGTGGGCCCGATGCGGGCCGCGCACACCTTCGCCGAAGGCCTGCGCACCGACGGCCTCCTCCCCCGCGTCGGCCGGGTGCGCGCCGAGCTTTTCGGCTCCCTGGGCGCCACCGGCCACGGCCACGGGTCGGTCAAGGCCGTGGTCCTGGGCCTGGAGGGCGAGCAGCCCGAACACACCGACCCACGGGGCGCCGACGCGCGCCTGGACGCGGTGGTGCGCGACGGCATCCTGCAGCTGGCGGGCGAGCACGGCATCCGCTGCGACGTCGCCGACGACGTGGTGCTGCACCGCCGCGCCACGTTGCCCTTCCACGCCAACGGCATGCGGTTCGCGGCGTACGCGAGCGCCGAGCCCGCCGAGGACGAGGCACCGCTGCGCCAGCGTGAGTACTACTCCGTCGGGGGCGGATTCGTGCTGGACGAGGACGAGGTGGGCGAGAACAAGATCGTTCCCGACCACACCCCCGTGCGGTACCCGTTCACCACCGGGGACCAGCTGCTCGCCCGGTGCGCCGAGACCGGCCTGCCGATCAGCGGCGTGATGCTCGCCAACGAGCTCTCGTGGCGCACCGAGGCCGAGGTCCGCGAGGGCCTGCTGCACCTGTGGCAGGTCATGCAGGAGTGCGTCGACAACGGATGCCGCGCCGAGGGTGTGCTCCCCGGCGGCCTCAAGGTGCAGCGCCGGGCCCCGCGGCTCGCGCGCCAGCTGCGCACCGAGCACCCCGGGGACCCGCTCGCGGCCATGGACTGGGTCACGCTGTACGCCCTGGCCGTCAACGAGGAGAACGCGTCCGGCGGGCGCATCGTGACCGCCCCGACCAACGGAGCGGCGGGCATCATCCCCGCGGTCCTGCACTACTACACCCGCTTCGTGCCCGGTGCCGACGACGACGGCGTCGTGAGCTTCCTGCTCACCGCCGCCGCGATCGGGAGCCTCTACAAGGAGAACGCGTCGATCTCCGGCGCGGAGGTCGGCTGCCAGGGCGAGGTCGGCTCGGCCTGCTCGATGGCGGCCGGCGCCCTGGCCGAGGTGCTCGGCGGGACCCCCGACCAGGTCGAGAACGCGGCCGAGATCGGCATCGAGCACAACCTCGGGCTCACCTGCGACCCCGTGGGTGGGCTCGTGCAGATCCCGTGCATCGAGCGCAACGCGGTGGCGTCGGTCAAGGCGATCACCGCCGCCCGGATCGCGCTGCGGGGCACCGGGCGTCAGGTCGTCTCACTGGACAAGGCGATCAAGACGATGCGCGACACCGGTCGCGACATGAAGGTCAAGTACAAGGAGACCTCGCGCGGCGGGCTCGCCGTCAACGTCATCGAGTGCTGAGCGCGGGGGCCGACCCCATCACGATGCGCGCACGTCGGTCCACGCCTGCGGAAATGCCCGCACCCCTGAGTCGGCGGCGAGGAAGGCACCAAGGAGCGTGACGCCGCCATTCCTGCAGGCGTCGGTGGCGATCTGGTGCCAGCGTCGATCGACGTCGGTGAGCAGGGCGGGACCCGAGCGCCCGCGCACGAAGATCATCGACCCGTCGGTGTCCGCGACCATGCCGCACAGTTGCGCGAGGAACGGCGCGAACTCCTGAGGATCGACTGTGTCGTCGACCTCGTTGACCAGGCAGGGTTGCGCCATCCGGCGGTCGGGGCCCACCAGGATCAGGCCGACGCAGCCGTTGGCTCGATCCTCGTCCCCCACGACCAGGTCGGCGACGTCTGCCGCCAGGCCGGGCGTGTCGAGCGGGAGGTCGGACCAGTTCTCGGGGAGGTCGTGGAAGCTCATGGCCCCACCCTGCCCGTCCCGGCGGGCCTCTCCGAGTTGTCCACAGGCCGGTTCGGTGACCGTCGCCACGAGACCACGCCGGGCACCGGTATCAGGGGCGCCGCCGGGACCTCCTGAGGGACATGCACATGATCACGCCCGGCATCGCCGCATCCCTGACCCCCACGTCCGTCGAGCGCACCCCGGTCGCCCCGCGGCCGCGACGGCGTCGCCACCTACCGCACGTGCGGCTGCACCTGCCGCACCTGCACCTGCCGCACCGCCACGCCTGAGACCTCCCGGCCCCGGTCGAGGAGTCGGGCACCGGCCCGACGGCGTGCGCGTCAGCTGAAGACGACCGTCCGGTCGCCGTTGAGCAGCACCCGCGACTCGCAGTGCCAGCGCACCGCTCGCGCCAGCACCCGCGACTCGACCTCCTCGCCGGCACGAACGAGGTCCTCGGCGGCCATCCGGTGGTCCACGCGCACGACGTCCTGGTCGATGATCGGCCCCTCGTCGAGGTCCGCCGTCACGTAGTGAGCCGTCGCCCCGACGAGTTTGACGCCCCGCGCGAACGCCTGGTGGTAGGGCTTGGCGCCCTTGAACGAGGGCAGGAACGAGTGGTGGATGTTGATGACCCGGCCGGACAGGTCACGTGACAGGTCGTCGGAGAGCACCTGCATGTAGCGGGCCAGCACGACGAGGTCGACGTCGTGCTCGGCGACGATCTCGCGCAGGCGGGCCTCCGCCTGCGACTTGGTGTCCGCCGTGACCGGGACGTGGTGGAACGGGATGCCGTACGACGTCACGAGTGGTTCGAGGTCGCGGTGGTTGGACACCACCGCCGGGATGTCCATCGTCAGCGCACCGGAACGCCAGCGGAAGAGCAGGTCGTTGAGGCAGTGCCCGAAACGGCTGACCATGATCAGGGCACGGTAGGGGTCGGCGACGCCGCGAATCTGCCACTGCATGTCGAAGCGCGCGGCGACGTCGGCGAAGAGCTCGCGCCAGCGCCCGACGTCCGGGCCCCCGGCGGAGACCGAGAAGCGGATCCGCATGAAGAACTGGTCGGTGCGCACGTCGTCGAACTGCTGCGACTCCTCGATGTTCGCACCGTGGTCGAACAGCAGCGCCGACACCGCGGCGACGATGCCGCGCTGATCGGGGCAGGACAGGACGAGAACGGCATCCGTGGTCGGGGCGGTCGCAGTGGTCGCGGGGGTGCTGGTCATACCCCCACGCTAGACGGCCGAGCCGAACCACCCGATACTGTTCCGCCATGCGCACCACAAACCGACCGGCGTCGGGCACGGTGCAGTCCGTCGACCGCGCGGTGACCATCCTCGAGCTGCTCGCCGTCCACGGCACTGCAGGCGTGACACAGCTCGCCCGCGAACTCGGGGTCCACAAGTCGACGGCGAGTCGGCTGGTCGCCGCCCTCGAGCGGCGGCGCCTCGTCGAACAGGTCGAGGACCGCGGCCACTACCGCCTCGGGGTCGGGGTGCTCAAGCTCGCAGGCGCCACGACGGCCCGTCTCGACCTGGCCCAGGAAGCCCGCCCCGTGTGCCGCCGCCTCGCGGCCGACACCGGTGAGACGGTCAACCTGGCCGTCCTGTCGGGTGGTGCGGTTCTCTACGTCGACCAGGTCTCGGGCACCTCGACCCTGTCCTCGTACAACTGGGTCGGCCAGCACATCCCGATCCACGCGTCGAGCAACGGCAAGGTCCTCGTCAGCGAACTCGACGGCACCGAACTGACCCGCATGCTCGGTGAGCTCGTGGCCTACACCCCGTCGACCGTCACCGATCGAGCACTCCTGGAGGACGAGTTGGCGCAGGTGCGTCAGCGCGGTTTCGCCGTCGCCACCGACGAGCTCGACGTCGGCCTGACGGCGGTGGCGGCGCCCGTGCGTGACGCGCACGGTGACGTCGTGGCGTCCGTCAGCGTGTCCGGCCCCTCCTTCCGCTTCGACGAGGCCCGGATCGCCGAGATCCTCCCCCTCGTGCGCACCGCGACGACCGAGATCAGCAGCCGCCTGGCGCACGTCCCCCCGGAGCGCTGAGCGCACTCACGGGGCCGCCACCGAATGGTCATCCCTTGACCGGCACCCGCGCCTGCACCATTCTGTTGCGCACATCACATCGATGTTGCACATGGTGCAACCAGTGGGAGGTGCCGTGGCGGAACTGTTCATCGACGGTCAGTGGCGACCGGCTGCGGACGGCGCAACACGCGACATCCGCTGCCCCGCAGACGGCTCGTTCGTCGCCACCGTCGCCGAGGCCAGCGAGGTCGACACCCTGACCGCCATCGCCGCGGCCCGCGCCGCCTTCGATGACGGCGAGTGGCCGACCATGCCGATGTCGGCACGGGGCGAGGTGCTCTCCCGGGTCGCCGACCTCCTCGAGCGCGACTCGGCGCAGATCGCCCGGGCCGAGGCGCTCGACACCGGCAAGCGCTACGTCGAGGCCGAGTACGACGTCGCGGACGTCGTCTCGGTCTTTCGCCACTACGCGAAGGTCGCGTCCACGGCATCCGATGCCGGTCGCGTCGCCGACGTCGGGCGCGAGGGTGTCGAGAGCACGATCCGCAAGGAACCGATCGGCGTGTGTGCCCTCATCACGCCGTGGAACTACCCCCTCCTGCAGGCCAGCTGGAAGGTCGCCCCGGCACTCGCGGCCGGCGACACCTTCGTGCTCAAGCCCAGCGAGATCACCCCGCACTCCAGCGTGCACCTGATCCGCATCCTCGACGAGGCCGGCGTGCCCGCAGGAGTCGCGAACCTCGTGCTCGGCACCGGCGCCGGCTGCGGCGGGCCGCTGTCCAGCGACCCCCGCGTCGACCTGGTCTCGTTCACCGGCAGCCTGGCCGTCGGGCGACACCTCATGGCGGCGGCCGCACCGACGGTCAAGCGGGTGGCGCTGGAACTCGGCGGCAAGAACCCCAACATCGTCTTCGCCGACGCCGATCGCGAGGCAGCCCTCGACAACGCGATGACCGCGGTCTTCCTGCACTCCGGCCAGGTCTGCTCCGCCGGGGCGCGGCTGATCGTCGAGGAGTCCATCGCCGAGGAGTTCGTCGACGAGATCATCGCGCGCGCCCGCGGCATCCGGCTCGGCGGCCCGTTCGACGACGCGGCCCAGACCGGGCCGCTGACGAGCGAGGCCCACCTGCGCAAGGTGGAGGCCTACGTCGCCGCGGGGGTCGCCGAGGGTGCCCGGCTGCGCCTGGGTGGCGAGCGCGCGACCGAGGGTGACCTCGCTGACGGCTACTACTTCCCGCCCACCGTGTTCGACCGGTGCCGCAGCGACATGAGCATCGTGCAGGAGGAGTCGTTCGGACCGGTGCTGACCGTCGAGACCTTCACCACCGAGGACGAGGCGGTCGCGCTGGCGAACGACTCGATCTTCGGGCTCGCGGGCGCCATCTGGACCACCGACCAGTCCCGGGCCGACCGCATCGCCCGCCGCCTGCGGATGGGCACGGTCTGGATCAACGACTACCACCCCTACGTCGCCCAGGCGGAGTGGGGCGGCTACAAGCAGTCCGGAATCGGGCGTGAGCTCGGAGAGCTCGGCCTCGAGGAGTACCAGGAGACCAAACACGTGTGGCGCAACACCACGCCCGCCCCCTCAGGATGGTGGACATGAAACTTCGGATGCCGGATCGCGCCAGTGAGGCGCTGGCCAGGACGACGCTGGGCGCGGCACCGGACCGGGTCGACGTCGTCGTCGTCGGCGGCGGCAGCGCCGGGTGCGTCATCGCCAACAGGTTGTCCGCCGACGCCGGGACCTCGGTGCTCGTCCTCGAGGCCGGCCGGGCCGACCTGAAGATCGACCCGTTCATCCACATGCCGGCAGCTCTGCCGTTCCCCATCGGCAGCCGGTTCTACGACTGGAAGTACGAGTCCGAGCCCGAGCCGCACATGAACGGCCGTCGGATCTACCACGCCCGCGGCAAGGTGCTCGGTGGGTCGAGCTCGATCAACGGGATGATCTTCCAGCGGGGCAACCCGATGGACTACGAGCGCTGGGCCTCCGACCCGGGCATGGAGACCTGGGACTTCGCCCACTGCCTGCCCTACTTCAAGAAGATGGAGACCTGCCGCGCCGGCGCCGACGAGTGGCGCGGTGGCAGCGGCCCGCTCATCCTGGAACGTGGACCCGCCACCAACCCGCTGTTCGGTGCCTTCTTCGCCGCGGCCGTCGAGGCGGGCTATCCCCTCACCGATGACGTCAACGGCTACCGGCAGGAAGGCTTCGCGAAGTTCGACCGCAACATCAACCGCGGCCGCCGCTGGTCGGCTGCTCGCGCCTACCTGCACCCGGTCATGAACCGTCCGAACCTGCACGTGCGCACCCTGGCCATGACCACCCGGATCCTCTTCGAGGGCACCCGGGCGGTCGGGGTCGAGTACACCCAGCTCGGAGCCACCCACACCGTCCGGGCGGGCGAGGTCGTGCTCTGCGGTGGCGCGATCAACACCCCGCAGCTGCTCCAGCTGTCCGGCGTCGGCAACGCCGACGAGCTCAAGGCACTCGGCATCACGCCGGTGGCCGACGTCAAGGGGGTCGGCGAGCACCTCCAGGACCACCTCGAGGTCTACATCCAGTACGCGAGCAAGCAACCGGTGTCCATCGCACCGGGGCTGAAGTACCACAACCGGCCCAAGCTGGCCGCCGACTGGCTCTTCTTCCGCAAGGGCCTGGGCGCGACCAACCACTTCGAGGGTGGTGGCTTCGTGCGCAGCAACGACGACGTCGACTACCCCAACCTGATGTTCCACTTCCTGCCGATCGCGATCCGCTACGACGGGTCGAGCCCGATCAAGGGCCACGGCTACCAGGTGCACATCGGCCCGATGTACTCCGATGCCCGCGGCACCATCAAGATCAAGACCACCAACCCGCTGGACAAGCCGGCGATGCGGTTCAACTACCTGTCCACCGACCAGGACCGTCGTGAGTGGATCGAATCGATCCGCGTCGCGCGGCACATCCTCGGGCAGAGCGCGATGGACCCGTTCAACGACGGTGAGATCTCGCCCGGGCCCAGCGTGGAGACCGACGAGGAGATCCTCGACTGGGTCCGCAAGGACGCCGAGACCGCTCTGCACCCGAGCTGCACGGCCCGCATGGGCATCGACGACATGTCGGTGCTCGACCCGCTCACCATGGCGGTGCACGGGACGCAGGGCCTGCGGGTCGTCGACGCCAGCGCCATGCCCTACGTGACCAACGGCAACATCTACGCCCCGGTCATCATGCTCGCCGAGAAGGCAGCTGACCTCATCGCGGGAAACACCCCTCTCCCGCCGTCCGACGCGCCTTGGTACAACCACCGCGCGGGCAGCCCGCTCAACGCCCCCACGAAGGCCACCTGAGTCCCCACTCACGGGTATCCACCACCGCGACAATCCCTGGAGGTCTCATGAGCAACGACGCTCGAGCCCGCGCCATGGCCGGACCGCCGGTCCGTGTTCCCGTCTTCGCTGCCTCCCTGATCGGCGTGCTCGTCATGGCGATCTGGGCACTGGCTGCCCCTACCTCTGCCGAGAGCGCCCTCGGGTCGGTGACGGCCTGGGTCACCGAGTGGTTCGGCTGGTTCTACGTCCTGCTCGCGACCGCCGTCCTGCTCTTCGTGCTCTACCTCGGGGTGTCGCGGTACGGACACATCCGGTTGGGCCCGGACCACTCCCGCCCCGAGTTCTCCACGTTCGCGTGGGCCTCGATGTTGTTCGCGGCGGGCATCGGCACCGACGTCATGTTCTACTCGGTCGTCGAGCCGGCCAGCCAGTACATGGCTCCGCCGGTCCTCGAGGCCGAGAGCGTCGAGGCGGCCCGTGACGCGACGGTGTGGACGCTGTTCCACTACGGCATCACCGGGTGGGGCATGTA
>NZ_DAORSO010000026.1:18286-19585 GCF_035443565.1 Ornithinibacter sp.
GCCAAGACGATGGAGACCTTCCCGTTCGTCGACAACGCCGAGTGGATGAGCTACTGGACCCTGTTCTTCTGGGCCTGGTGGGTTGCCTGGGCGTCGTTCGTCGGGCTGTTCCTGGCGCGCATCTCGCGCGGGCGCACGATCCGTCAGTTCGTCGCCGGCACGATGATCATCCCGTTCCTCTACATCGTCATGTGGATCTCGATCTTCGGCAACGCCACCATCGAGCGGATCCGCGGTGGCGACGCCGAGTTCGCGACCATCGCCCAGGACTTCACCGGTGCGGGGTTCTACGAACTCCTCAAGGGGTACCCGGCGGCCAACGTCGTCATGGCGCTGGCGGTCTTCGTCGGGCTGCTCTTCTACGTGACGTCCGCTGACTCCGGTGCGCTCGTCATGGCGAACCTGTGCAGCCGGCTGGAGACCGGGTCCGAGGACGCCGCTGCGTGGCAGCGCATCCTGTGGGCGGCCGTGACCGGTCTGCTCACGATCGCGATGCTCGTCGTGGGCGGCATCGTGGCCCTGCAGTACGCGACGATCATCTTCGGCCTACCCTTCGCGTTCGTCCTGGTCCTCGTGATGCTCGGCCTCCTCAAGGCCCTGCGGCGCGAGGGACGCCGGGTCGACAGCGGCGCCCACACCATGTCGGCGAAGCTGTCCGCCCGTGGAAGCGACGGTGACACCCAACCGGCATCCCTATGGAAGACCCGGTTGGCGCGGCTGACCAACTTCGTGGACCGAGCGGACGCCCAGACTCATCTCGAGGGCGTCGTGCGACCAGCCCTGGACGAGGTCGCCGAGGAACTCGGGCGACTCGGAGTCGATTCCGAGGTCACGTCGGACCTGGTCGGTCCGGAGGGCGCCGAGCAGCCAGCCGTCACCCTGCGCACGCTGTCCGAGGACGAGCCGTTCATCTACCGGGTCGTCCTCACCGAGGGGCCAGTCCCCACGTACGGCGGACGGATGATCCAGGCCCGCGACACCCATGCCCGCCTCGAGGTGCACCTCGAGGAAGGTGGTCAGGACTACGACGTCATGGGCTACAGCCGAGGGCAGGTCATCCACGACTGCCTGGACAACTACGAACAACACCTCCAGTTCCTCCGTCTGGGCAGCCCCACCAAGGGCTGACCCACCGGACAGGAGGGGGCCGGATGCCGGGGTGCCACGACGCGCGGCACCCCGGCATCCGGCGTGTCGGGACCCCAGCGGTTGACGGGCCGGGTGACCGGGGTCACACTCGATGCCAGTTGCGGAGGACGCGACGGGTTGCGAGGTGAGCAACCACGACCGAGGGAGAGT
>NZ_DAORSO010000026.1:19685-24478 GCF_035443565.1 Ornithinibacter sp.
GACCCGCTACGGCAACATCAAGCTCGGCGCCGACGACTCGGTGCCGGAGTTCTCGACCTTCTCGTGGGTGTCGATGATGTTCGCGACGGGGATGGGCATCGGCCTGATGTTCTACGGGGTCGCCGAACCGCTCACCCACCTCAACACCCCGCCCATGGGCATGGCCGAACCCGGTAGTGAGGAAGCCGCCCACATGGCCATGGAGTACACGTTCTTCCACTGGGGATTCCACCCGTGGTCGATGTACGCCGTGATCGGTCTGGCCATCGCCTACTTCGCGTACCGCAAGGGCAACGGCAACCTCATCAGCGCCGCCTTCCGACCCCTGCTCGGCGACCGGGTCGATGGCCCCGCCGGCCGCGGGATCGACATCCTGGCCATCCTCGCGACCCTGTTCGGCTCGGCGACCTCGCTCGGACTGGGCGCCCTGCAGATCACCGGCGGTCTCGCCAACGTGTTCGGCAACGACGGGTACGGCACCACCGCGGCAGCACTGGTCATCGCCGTGCTGACCCTGTGCTTCGTCATCTCCGCGGTCAGTGGCGTCGACAAGGGCATCAAGTGGCTGTCCAACGCCAACGCGATCGCCGCCGGCCTGCTCGTGCTGTTCCTGTTCGTCGTGGGCCCGACCGTCTTCATCCTCTCGACCTTCACCGAGTCCATCGGTGGCTACCTCACGCACCTGCCGACGATGAGCTTCCGCACCGGGGTCTTCGGTGGCAGCGAGTGGCTCAACGGCTGGACGATCTTCTACTGGGCCTGGTGGGTCTCCTGGACCCCCTTCGTCGGCATGTTCATCGCCCGCATCTCCAAGGGCCGCACGATCCGCCAGTTCGTCGTCTTCGTCATCGCGGTTCCGTCGCTGGTCTCCTTCGTCTGGTTCTCGATCCTCGGTGGCGCCGCCTTCGACCTGCAGCTGAACGAGGGCAAGGACATGGCGGCTCTCGTCGAGTCGGGCCTGGAGAGCACGCTGTTCGACACCCTGCGCTCGTTCCCCCTGTCCTCGGTCACGGTCGTGCTCGCGGTCTTCCTCATCGCGATCTTCTTCATCACCGGGGCCGACTCGGCCTCCATCGTCATGGGAATGCTCAGCGAGAACGGCGCCGAGGAGCCCAGGCGTGGGCTCGTCGTCTTCTGGGGTGTCGCCACCGGTGCGGTCGCCACGGTTCTGCTGTTCGCCGACGGGTTGTCGGCCCTTCAGACCGGGGTCATCATCATCGGCTTCCCGTTCCTCATCGTGCTGATCGGCCTGTGCGTCTCGCTCTGGAAGTCGCTGCGCGAGGAGACCTTCGAGGCAACCCTGCGTGACCCGCTGCGCAAGGTGGTCGTCGCGACCAAACACCACGACGACGTTCGCGACGGTAGCTGAGCCACCGGCATCCCCTGCGGTCAGCCCGCATCACCTCCGCCGCACCACCGCGCCGCCCGAGTCCGCCATCCGGCCCTCGGGCGGCGCGGCCGCGTGAGGTGTTGGCACACCCCCTGTGATCTGCCACACTGGTGGCCGCGTTGCACATCGAGCGTCAGGTTGCGTCATACGCACCCCGGATGCCGTCAGAAAGGACTCCCACGGATGGCCTCCCTTCCTTCTTCCGCCCGCTGCGTCATCATCGGCGCCGGCATCGTCGGGAACTCGCTCGCCTACCACCTGGCCGAGCTCGGCTGGACCGACATCGTCCAGCTCGACAAGGGCCCGCTGCCCAACCCCGGCGGGTCCACGGGCCACGCGAGCAACTTCATCTTCCCGGTCGACCACTCCCGCGAGTTCGCCGACATCACGCTGGACTCCGTGCGCCAGTACAAGGAGCTGGGCGTCTTCACCGAGTCCGGCGGCTACGAGGTCGCGCGCACCGAGGAGCGCATGGAGGAACTGCGCCGCCGGATGAGCAGCGCCAAGGCCTGGGGCATCCCCGCCGAGCTGGTCACCCCCGAGCAGGTCGTCGAGAAGGTTCCGTTCCTCGACCCGAGCGTCATCATCGGTGCAGCCTGGTTCCCGACCGTCGGCGTCGTCGACAGCCTGCGCGCCGGCACCATCATGCGCGAGCGCGCCGTCGAGAAGGGCGCCCTGACGACCGTCCCGAACGTCGAGGTCACGGGCATCGAGGTGGTCGAGGGTCGCATCCGCGCGGTCGAGACCAGCCAGGGCCGCATCGAGGCGGAGACGGTCGTCATCGCCTGTGGTGTCTGGAGCCCCAAGATCGCCCGCATGGCCGGCGCGCGCATCCCCCTCACCCCCGCGGTGCACCAGATGATCTCGGTCGGCCCGTGCGAGGTGCTCGCCGAGCGTCCCGGTGAGATCAGCTACCCGATCGTTCGCGACATGGACACCTTCTGCTACGAGCGCCAGCACGGCTCGGACATGGAGGTCGGCTCCTACGCCCACCGCGCCATCCTCTGGGACCCGGAGGACATCCCCTCCATCGAGCAGAGCAAGCTCTCCCCCACCGAGCTGCCGTTCACCGAGGACGACTTCGACCCGCAGCTCGAGCAGGCGCTCGAGCTCATGCCCGAGCTCCTCGGCGACGAGCGCGCCGAGATCCGCTACGCCATCAACGGGTTGCTCTCGCTGACCCCCGACGGCTACCCGATCCTCGGTGAGACGCCCGAGGTCAAGGGCCTGTGGTCGGCCGCCGCGGTGTGGATCAAGGAGGGTCCGGGCACCGCCCGCGCCGTCGCCGAGTGGATGACGCACGGCAACCCCGAGATCGACCTCGGCCACTCCGACATCGCGCGCTTCCACCCGCACCAGAAGACCCGGGCACACGTCAAGGCGCGCACCTCCGAGTCGTTCATCAAGACCTACGGCATCGTGCACCCCGGCGAGCAGTACGAGAGCAACCGCAACATCCGCCTGGCCCCCATGCACGCCTCCGAGCGCGAGCTCGGCGCGGTGTTCTACGAGACCGCCGGCTGGGAGCGCCCGTTCTGGTACGAGTCGAACGCCGGGCTCGTCGAGAAGTTCGGCGACGCGTGCATGCCGCGCGAGAACGAGTGGGACTCGCGCTGGTGGTCGCCGATCATCAACGCCGAGCACCTGCAGATGCGCGAGACCGCCGGCCTGGTCGACCTGTCGGCCTTCGTCGTCTTCGACGTCATCGGCCCGCAGGCCCTGGCCGCGGTGCAGAACATCATCGTCGCCCAGGCCGACGTGAAGATCGGCCGCGTCGTCTACACCCCGGTCCTCGACGAGACCGGTGGCTTCCGCTCCGACCTCACGGTCATGCGCCTGGCCCACGACCACTTCCGCGTGGTCACCGGCGGCGCTCACGGCATGGCCGACAAGAAGTGGTTCAGTGACCGGATGCCGGACGGCGCCGTCGTTGTCGACCTCACGTCGAGCTGGACGACCATCGGCATCTGGGGCCCCAAGGCCCGCGAGATCGTCTCTGCCATCACCGACTCCGACATGTCGCACCAGGGCTTCCCGTTCGGCACGTGCCGCGAGATCGAGGTCGGCTCGCTGCACGTCCTCGCGTCGCGGATCTCCTACGTTGGTGAGTACGGCTGGGAGCTCTACACCCCGATGGAGGCCGGCGCCGCCCTGTGGGATCGACTGCTCGAGGTCGGCACGCCGCTGGGCATGGTCCCCGTCGGCATCGGTGTCTACGGCACCACCGGCCGCCTCGAGAAGGGCTACCGCGCCTACGGCGCCGAGCTCGACAGCGAGCGCACCCTCATGGAGACCGGCATGTCCCGGGCGAAGTGGAAGGACCAGGACTTCGTCGGCAAGGACGCCGTCGTCGCCCAGGCCCAGGAGGCCCCCAAGGCGGTGCTGTGCACCCTGACCGTCGATGACCACACCTCCGCCAGTGGCGTCAAGCGCTACATGCTCGGCGGCGAGCCGATCCTCACCCGGGACGGCGGCATCCTCACCGACGGCCACGGCCACCACCCCTACGTGACCTCCGCCGGCTCGGCTCCGAGCCTGGGCAAGCACCTGCTCATGGCCTTCCTGCCACCCGAGCAGGCCGTCGTCGGCACCGAGCTCGCCGTCTCCTACATGGAGGAGCTCTACCCGGTCACGGTGGCCGCCGCCGACGCGACGCCGCTGTTCGACCCGGAGAACGCCCGCATCCGGGGGCTGGCGTGACCAACATCCTCGTCTGCGTCAAGCGCGCGCCGGACCCCACCGGTGAGGTCGTGCTCACCGACGACGGCCTGCGCGTCGACGGCCGCTACGCCGGCTACACGACGAGCGCCCACGAGGAGTCCGCGGTGGCGCTCGCGGTGCAGCTCACCGAGGGCAGCGATGCCATGGTGACGGTGCTGTCGGTCGGGTCGCAGGAAAGCATCGAGCAGATTCGTGCGGGCATCGCGGTCGGTGCCACCGACGGCATCCTCGTCGAGGCCGACGCCGACCTGCTCGGCCCTGCCGACGTCGCCGACGCCATCGCCCAAGCGGTGCGTGCCCGTGAGGAGGCCGGAACCACCTACGACCTGGTCCTGCTCGGCAACGACGCCGCCGACACCGGCGACTTCCAGGTGGGGGTCCGTCTGGCCTACCTGCTCGACCGTCCTGTCGCGGCCGGCATCCAGCAGGTCGAGGTCAGCGACGGCCGCGCCACGTTGCGCGGGGAGGGCCCGGACGGCACCGAGGTGTTCGAGGTCGACCTGCCCGCGGTGGTCACCGTGCTCGAGGGCGGGGTCGCGCCGAAGTACCCGAGCGTCATTGGGCGCATGCGCGCCAAGAAGGCCCCCGTCGAGACGGTGGCCTGGGCCGGGTCCGCCGCCGGCTCCGGCCGCCAGGTGCTCACGGTGCCCGAGGCGCCGCCGAGCCAGGTCACCGTCATCGG
>NZ_DAORSO010000026.1:24578-25880 GCF_035443565.1 Ornithinibacter sp.
CCCGGCACCGGCCGCGGCAACGAGGTGCTGGCGCACGTCGCCGCCCGCCGCAACCTGCGCATGGCCGCCAACGTCGTCTCCGTCGAGTCGCTGAACCCGCTCGTGGTCCAGCGTCAGGTCGTCGGGGGTGCCGCCCTCGAACGGGCCACCGTCGACAGCCGGGTCCGCCTCATGACGATGGCCGGTCACGCCGTCGAGCCGGTCGCCGCCCCCTCCCCCGGTGCGGCGACCGTCACGCCGCTCGCGGTCACCGTCGACCCCAAGGACCTGCGCGCCCAGGTGGTGCGCACCGAAGTCCGTGAGAGCGGTGACGCCACCGGCCTCACCTCCGCACGGGTCGTCGTCGGTGGTGGCCGTGGGGCCGGTGGGCCCGAGGGTTTCGGCGGTGTCGAGGCCCTGGCCAACCGTCTCGGCGGTGCCGTCGGCGTCTCGCGCGTCGTCACGTCCCTGGGCTGGCGCCCGCACCACGAGCAGGTCGGCCAGACCGGTTCGCGGATCGCGCCGGACCTCTACATCGCGTGCGGCATCTCCGGCGCCATCCAGCACTGGGCCGGCTGCGCGTCGAGCAAGACGATCATCGCCGTCAACACCGACCCCGACGCGCCGATGGTGACCAAGGCGAACTACGCCGTCATCGGTGACATGCACGAGGTGCTTCCCGCGGTGCTCGACGAGCTCGCCTGACCCCGACCGCTTTCCCGACTCAGGGAGCCACCACGGCGGTGCCGGTCCCGAGGGCCTCGATGACCTCCAGCACCTCCGGGGTCGTCGTGTGCTCGCCGATCCGGTTGAGCTTGCCGGTGCCGTGGTAGTCGCTGGACCCGGTGGCGACCAACCCGAGAACCCGCGCGAGGTCCGCGAGGTGCGCCACGGCATCCGCGCGGTGGTCGCGGTGGTCCACCTCGATGCCCACCAGACCCGCGGCAGCCATCTCCTCGATGAGCTCGTCCGAGACGACTCGGCCACGGTTCACCGACCGCGGGTGCGCGACCACCGGCACGCCACCGGCCGCACGCACGATCTCGACGGCCCGCACCGGGTCGGGCGCGTAGTGCTCGACGTAGTAGGGGCTGCGGCCACCCAGCCACCGCGCGAAGGCCTCGTCACGGTGCCCGATGACCCCGGACGCCACGAGCGCGTCCGCGATGTGCGGGCGACCGGGAGTGGCGCCCGGCTCGACCTGCGCCCGGACCTCCTCGATCGTCACGGGGATGCCGTCGGCCGCCATCTTCGCGACCATCGCATCGAGCCTGGTGTCGCGGCTGTGGAGCGCCCGTTCCAGCTCGGCCACGAGGTCGGGGT
>NZ_DAORSO010000027.1:0-18629 GCF_035443565.1 Ornithinibacter sp.
GTGGGAACGGCAGCGACAGCCGCCGTGATGGTCTCGGGGTCGGGGGCGTCGCCGGCCCGGTACGAGACCACACCGATGAGGAACTCCCCGTCCGCCAGGAGGGCGACGTCCTGCGTGACGGGCCGGTCACCCTGGGACGTCATCCGCCACACCACGGCGTTGGCCGGCACGTCGGCGAAGGAGACCTGCTCGATGGCGAAGCGCGTGACCGGGCTGGTCGGCGACTCCCCGCGGGTCTCGAACGTCGTGCACGTCGGCAGCGCCGCCTTCAGCGCCGTCACGACCTCGGCGGCGAGACCGTCGCGGTGGGCCTGCACGTACTGCGCGACGAACGGCCCGACCCCACTCCTGGCGAATCGTTGGCGGGCCGAGCCCGCGGGCTGCTCGGGCTCGATGTCGACACCGCACACCGTGAGCCCGAAGCCGGGGGGCGGCGGTTGGCTCTCGCGCCAGCCCTCGCCGAGGGCGGTCAGCGGGATGAAGTGGGCCTTCGCGCGGGCCTCGAGGGCGGCATCACCGCCCGGGGTGCTGGGGGTGGCGGATGCCGTGCCCGACCCGGGTGCGCCCGTCACCGACGACTGGGGCGTGCTCACGACGTCGTCACCGCAAGCCGTCATCAGCAGCATCCCCGCAACCGCAAGGGTGGTGCCCACCAGCCGTGCCCCTCGAGTCCCCACCCCACGAGAGCCTACGGTGTGCCGCCGGGACATCACGGGTACCTCGGGTTGCGCAGCTGCTCGGCGAGCAGTGCGGCCATGGCTGCATGTCCCTGGGCGTTGGGGTGGAACGAGCCGGGGTCGGTGATGGCCAGACCCGGCCCTCCCCAGTCGAGGTCGTTGATCCACTGCTCCCCGTCGGCCGCGCCGACCCCGTGGCCGAGGAAGGCCTGGGTGGGGTCGATGAACTCCACCCCGGCCTCACGGCAGGCCTCGCGGAGCATGGCGTTGAGCTCGTCGGCCTTGCTGTTCATCCACACCTGGTCCTCGTTGAAGAGCATGTTGTTCAGTTCCTGACTGGGCGGGTCGTTGAACAGCCGCGGGTATCCCATGATGACGATCCGCGCGTTGGGTGCCTGCTCGCGCATCCGCGTGTAGAGCGCGACGAGCTCGGGCTGCAGCTCCTCCAACCGCCGGTCCAGCTCGTCGTCCCACGTGGCCTGGCAGCCGTCCGTGAACGGGACACCACTCCCGCCGTTGAGCACGCAGTCCTGCAGCACGGCACCGAAGCCGAGGTCGTTGCCGCCGATCGACATCGTGACGAGCGAGGTGTCCTCGGTGAGGGCGTCGAGCTGTGGGCCCTCGTCGTCGTTGCTGCCGTTCGGGTTGTCCAGGTCGGTCTGGGTCGCGCCCGAGCAGTAGACCGCCGTGAAGCCACCGGAGAAGTCGAAGTCGGGCGAGGCGTAGGTCTGCTCGGCGTACGAGGAGGTCGAGCGCCGGCACCGGTTGTGCGAGTCATCGCCCCAGTTGCCCGGGTCCCAGTCGTCACGGTTGTCGTAGTTCGTGCCGTCGTGGTAGTCCCCCGCGCCCTCTCCCGAGGCGAAGCTGTCACCGAGGGCCACGTAGTCCCCGCTCAGCGCCTTCTCGAGCGCCGTCTGCACGCTCTCGGCGGTGTCCTCACACCCTTCGCCGAGGAAGATCCGGCACACGGCATTCGTCGTGTGCTTGGCCAGGTCACCGTGGACGATGCCGAACAGCACCGCGGCGACGACGAGCGCAGCAGCCGCGATGATCCCGCCGTACTCGAGCCCGGCGGCACCCCGCTCCGTGGTGTGCCCCCCTCGTGGCACACCACGGCCGCGCACTGCCGCATCGCGGGGCCGCTCACCTGGCATGTCCCGACGCTAGGGACCGCGGATGCCGTCGGGCAGGGTCCCCGGGCCCAGCTGCGGGCCCAGGTGCCCGCTCGTCAGGCCAGACCGAGGAGGCCGATACCGGTCGTCACGGCGAGCAGCACGGCGGTGCGCACGGCGGCGGCCCGGTGCGCACCCGGCATCCCGGCCGTCACGGCGGCGACGACGGCGGCGCCCGCGATCACCCACGGGTAGGCCGAGGCGCCGGTGTCCAGGACCTTGCCGAGGACGACCCCGACCCACGCGAGCACCGTCGCGGACAGGGCCGCCCACGGAGTCAGTCGCCGGAGCCGCTCGATGACGAGCATCACGGCCGCTGCCGCGCCGAGCAGGAGCGAGTAGCGACCGACGAGGTACTCGGCGCTGGCGTCGTCGGTGGCCAGGAGGTACACGTCGAGCCACACGACCGGCAGCGTGACGAGCGCGAGCACCAACCCCCACGTGACGAGCCCGGCCCGCGGATGCGGCGACGGGTGCTCCTGCGCGGTCATGAGCCGGATCCTATGGCGGAGGGTCACTCCCTGACCCGGCGGACGAATCTGCGGTCAGGGGCTGTGGGAATGCCTCCGGCCCCTCGCACAACCCCTCTGCACCGGACCCCGAGGTTCGGCGACCACGTGGCTTAGGCTGGACGGGACGATCATCCAGGCCCGGCCACCGAGAGTGCTGCCGGAGCCACCCGGGGAGGAACCACACGTGACGACCGTTCGCTCCAGCCTGCGCTCGATCGGGGCCGCCACCGCCGTGGCTGCCCTGCTCGTCGCGGGATCACCCGCCGCATCCGGGACGGCCGCAGCCGCCGACGAGATCCCGATTCTCGGCCAGGCCCTCACGATGGGGACGGTCACCGCCGGACCTCCTGCGGTGGTCACGGTGCACGGGGTCCAACGGGTCGACAACGCCACGATCGTCTACTGGTCACTCGGCATCCCCGAAGGTTCGCAGGCGGAGTTCGCCGCGTCCTACTTCGGCCCGTCCACGCTGTTGTTCAGGGCGAAGCGAACGGGTGTCAACCAGTCGGACGTGACACTGACCGACGGGGCCGCTGGTCTCACCTACCGCCCGATGGAACCGACCGGCAAGTTCAGGACCTGCGTGTGCGGCCCGTCCACCACGATGACTGACCTCACTCCGGGGCAGGCTCAGGTCATCTGGTCCGCCGTGGCTCCACTGCCTGCGGGCGTCGCGACGGTCGACGTCACCATCGCGGAGCAGGTCATCCCGAACGTCCCCGTGGGAGACGGCCCCCTGCTGCCCCTGGCCGAGGACCAGAAGGCGCCGTTCGTCCTCGGCATGGGGTGGCCCGAGCCCGACCCCGAGCTCCTGGCCACGGCCCGCACGTCGCAGCCCGCCGCCTTCGAGCTCACCCAGCGCGTGTCCAACATCGAGCAGAGTGTCACGACCTCCACCGGCGAGGTGTCCTTGGCCGCGGACGTGCTGTTCGCCAAGAACTCCGCGACCCTGACGGCCAAGGGCACGAAGACGGTCGCCGATGCCGCCGCGCAGATCAAGGCAACCGAGACCGGCAAGGCCCTGACCGTGACGGGTCACGCGGACTCCGACGGCTCGAACTCCTACAACCAGTCCTTGTCGGAGAAGCGGGCGAAGGCCGTCGCGGCGGCGCTCACCAAGGCCCTCGGCGGTGGGTACACCATCACGGCCGTCGGCAAGGGCGAGACCGAACCGATCGCGTCGAACAAGACCACTGCGGGCAAGGCCAAGAACCGCCGAGTCAGCATCACCTACACCGGAGGACAGTGACCGTGGCCCAGCCCCCCCGTCGTCCCCGCCTCACCCTGGCGATCCTCGGTGTCGTGTCCGTCGTGGCGCTGTCGTCCTGCACGGGGGACGACCCCGAGCCCTCGGTGAGCCCGACCGGATCCGCGTCGTCGAGTGCGTCCACGACGCCTTCGACGCCGCTCAGCGACCAGAGTGCTCTCGTGCTCGGTGCGCAGCTGCCCCCGGTGGCTGGCAGCTCGACCGGAGACGTGGCCGGCGCGCCGGCCACCCTCAACGTGGCCACTGTCGTCGCCACGAAGGGCGGCAGCGTCCTGACGTTCTGGCACACCGGGACGGAGAAGATGTTGGTCAACGCCGGAGACCTCTCCTGGGAGGCCCAGCCCGTGCTGGTCGACGTCGGCGAGCAGAAGGTCTACGAGCCCGTCACGTTCGTGGATGAGCAGGGGGACACCCGCTGCCTGTGCACGGACGCGGCGTACATCGGTGGGGTGCCGCAACCGCGCACGATCTTCTTCCCCGAGCTGCCCGACACGGTCACCACCGTCGAGGTCCGCCAGGCCGGCTTCGACAAGCCGATCAGCGTTCCGGTCACCCGCTGACCCGACAGACACAGATTCGGCGCAGGGAGGCGACGTCGTCGCCTCCCTGCGCCGATTCCGTCGACGTCGATGGCCCCTAGTCGGTGAGGCGAGGGTCGGCCTCGATCTTCAGCTGTCCCCAGCCGAAGCTGGGTGGCCCACCGCTGCCCGGGAAGGTGACGTCGAACTCCACGTCGCCGCACCGGCCCTTCTTCACCACGTCGTCGGGTGTCGGAGTGGGCGTCGGCGTGGGGGTCGCCGTCGACGTCGACGAGGGCGTCGGCGTGGGAGTCGGCTCGGGCTCGGGCGGCTCTGGTGCATCCGGGAGGACGCAGGGGCCCAGCCTGAGGTCGAGCTCGGCAACTGCCGATGCGTCCTCCCTGCGACCCGACTCCAGCACGGCCTGGCTGCGCACCGTCACCTCGATGCGGTCCTGCACGGGGTAGTAGCAGTACGACGTGACGGTCGCGCCGTTGCGGGCGGCAAAGCTAGCAGCCTCGCCGCGGCCGAGGCCGCAGGGGATGCCGCCGCCGTCTCGCACGGCATCCTTGATCGCCTGTGGAGCGTCCCGGGCGATCGCCTGGGCGCCCGCGAGCGCCGCGGCATCAGCAGCGGTCTGCAGCCCGGATACCTCATCGGTCGCGGAGACCAGGCGCGAGTAGGCCGTCACCCCCAGCGCGAGGAACAGGATGGCCATGGTGAGCACCAGCCACATGGCTGCCTGACCGCTCTCGCTCGGCTCAGCGACACGCTGACCCGGCATCGGATCCCTCATGATTCTCCCCCTGTGCCACGGACGATGCGTGAGTGGGGGGTGGACGTCGTCCACCCCCCACTCACGCTGGATGATCAGGTCGATCAGCCCGGGGAGAACAGGTCGGTGATCGCGTTGGCGACGCTGCTGTCGACACCGGCGCCGTCGATGGCGCCCCAGATCAGGGCGACGACCAGAGCGGCGACGGCGATCATGCCGGCGTACTCGAGGCCGGTCGCACCGGCCTCCTTGCGGTCACGGAGCGTGGTCAGGGCGGTGGTGAACTTTGCGCTGAGCTTGGCAGTCATTGGGTGTCCCCTCATCGGTGGTGCGTTCGGGCGTTGGCGCCCTGTGCTGACAAGACCAACGCTATGAAGATCGCGGTGGTGGCCACAGGGCCCACGGACCCAACTGCGGACCCAACTGCGGGCCCACGTCGCGAC
This sequence comes from Ornithinibacter sp., assembly GCF_035443565.1. Classification (NCBI taxonomy): domain Bacteria; kingdom Bacillati; phylum Actinomycetota; class Actinomycetes; order Micrococcales; family Intrasporangiaceae; genus Ornithinibacter; species Ornithinibacter sp. Next base: position 5,365 of record NZ_DAORSO010000027.1, read on the forward strand.
CCATCCGCGGACCCGGTCGGGGGCCCGGGCGACGGCCCACCCGCAGGCAGGTCATCGACCGAGCCACCGGACGATGGCCTCGGCCCTGGTGGTGACTGCGAGCACGGCGAAGATCTGGTTGATGTGGTTCTTCACGGTCTTCTCCGCAAGGAACAGGTGCTTGGCGATGTCGGAGTTGGACCGGCCTTGCGCGATGAGGTCCATCACCTCGACCTGGCGGGCGCTCAGGCCGAGGTCCCCCGCGGGTTCGGGCACGACGGCCACCGGGCCACGCTGGATCGCTCGCATGGCGATGTCCGAGACGGGAGCCGCTCCGCTCGCGGTCGCCCGCACCATGTGCGCGAGGGACTCGGCGTCGAACGTCCCGTGGACGAGGTAGCCCGCGGCGCCGGCGGACATCGCCCGGTGGATGCTGTTCTCGTCATCGGTGAAGGTCAGCATGAGCACCCGGGTCAGTGCCGCTATCTCGGCGACGATGGACAGGCCGTCGCGACGCGGCATCCGCACGTCGAGCAGGAGGACGTCCGGACGGGACGCACGAACGAGGGCCAGGGCCTCGTCGCCGTCGCCGGCCTGCCCCACGACCTCGAGGCCGGGGTCGGTGCCGAGCAGGGCCAACAGCCCCTTGCGCATGATGTCGCTGTCGTCGACGACCCCGACGGTGACCGTCATCGCTCCACCCGGTGCAGGACCGGAACCCGGCACTCGACGAGCGTCCCCCGGCCCGGCTCCCCGGTGACCGAGCACCAGCCACCCACGCGCGCCATCCGTTCCTGCATCCCGTCAACTCCATGGTGTCCGGCCGCCTGGGCGGCTCTGAGGGTGTCGGGGTCGAAGCCCGATCCGGTGTCGCGCACGGTCAGCACGAGGAAGCCGTGGTCCTCGCGCAGCTCAACCGTCACCTCGCAGGGCCCCGCGTGGCGGTGCACGTTGTCCAGGGACTCCCCGAGCACCGACAGCAGCTCGTAGCGCGTCGCCTCGTCGCCCGTGTCGACGTCGTCGATCATCAGGTGCGGGTTGCGACCACTGCGGGCCGCCCAACCCAGGACCACCTGGGTCGTCGCCTCGGACAGAGTGCCCTGGGACGTCTTGGCGCGCAGGTCGACCATGACCCCACGCACCTGGTGGACCGCCGTCGCTGCCATCTCCCTGATCGACAACGCCGACTCGGCGGCCCGCTCCGGATGCCGTTGCAGTTGCAGCGGCAGAGCCGTCGCCGTCATGGCGATGCCCTGCAGCGACTTCGCCAGGTTGTCGTGGAGCTCGCGAGCGACCTTGGTGCGTTCCTCGGTGGCAGCCGCCGTCGTCACGGCATCCCGCAGGGTCGCCTGGGCGCGCGCCTCGGACTCCAGCGAACGGCGCATGGTCAGCCCGAGCAGCCACAGCGTCACGTAGACGAACGGGATGGTCACCCACGCCGTGAAGGCTGGGCCCTGGGCGCCGGCACCAAGAAGAGCGGCTCCGACGTACAACGAGACCAGGCAGATCATGACGATCGCGCCGCTGAAGGGCTCCAGCCACAGGCCCAGCAGCAGGGCGGTGGTGAGGGCGGCCAGGAGCAGCGGGCTGTCGATGCCGTTGACGGCGACGATGCCGGCCAGCAGCACGGCGTCCGCCATGGCGATGAGCGGGTGCCGGCGGGCGAGGTCGAGCACCGAGGTGTTCATCAGCCCGTAGAAGCTCGTGAACCCCATGACGAGGAAGCCGATGGTCGTCGCGAGCGACATCCGGGTGCCGCTGAGCGCCAGCAGGCCCGCGGCCAGCCCGACGAGCCGCGCCAGCAGCGTCACCTGGGTGAGCTGGCGCAGCGGCATGGCCACCCCGACGTGCCCTGGCCTATCCACCGAGGATTCCGCCGATCTGGTCGGCGCCCATGGCCAGGACCATGCCACCGACGAGGATGACCAAGGCACCGGGGATGAGGACCATGGTCATCACCAGGCTGATGCGGGGCTCGATCTTGGCGGCCTGCTGCCGCATGCGCTGGGCATTGGCTCGTCGCATGTCCGCTGCGATCTGGTTCAGGGTGTCCGCGAGTGGAGCGCCGAGCTCCTCCGCCTGGAGGTACGCGGTCACGAACTCGTTGACGGCATCGGACCGCGTGCGGTCACGCATCGCGGTGAACGCCGACCGCACGCTCGCGCCGTTGGTGATCTGGTGCAGGACGGTGTTGATCTCCTCGGAGATCGCGCCACCGAAACGCCGAGACACCGTGGCCAGGGCGGAGCGGAAGCCCAGGCCAGCGCTCACCGTGACGGCCAGCACGTCGAGGAAGTCGGGAAGGTCGCGGTCGATCGCCTCTCGGCGTTTGCGGGCCAGGCCGGAGAGCTGTGCCATGGGCAGGACCCCGACGATCACGACGGGGAGCACGACGTACAGCAGGTTCCCGGCCGTCACGCCGAAGAGGAAGATGGGCGCCAGCACGATCCCCCACATGACGAACTTCGCCAGCACAGCATCGACGTCCAGGCCGCTCGGCCGACCGGCCATGTCGACCTGCTGCTGCAGCCATCGGACGGCCGACCGGGGCAGCGCCCGGCGCACCCGGGGCACCACCCGGTACGCCAGCGCCATGAGGGCGCTCTGGCTGCCAGCCCGGTCGCGTGCCGACTTGTTGAGGTAGAGCACCTCGTCAGCGTTCAGCCCGACGTCCGGGTCCGTGCGCAGGAGGTGGTAGCCGCGCAGGAGCAGCACCACGGCGAGAGTGGCGACGAGCCCCGGGACGACGCTGGCGAGGAGCGTCATGGCTCGATCCTCGTCATCCGCCGGATCAGCAGGTATCCACCCGCGAACAGCGACCCGCCGACGACCAGCGCCACCTGCCCGATCGGCTCGCGCGTCATGCGGTCGACCGTGCCGGGCTTGATGCTGTTGAGCATGAAGAGCATCGCAAAGCCCATGAGGATGACGAGGTTCGACGACGCGACGGACTGCGACAGGGTCGTCGTCACCTCACGTCGGGTCTCCTTGCGCTGGTCGAGGGTCTCGGCGATGTCCCGCAACGCCGTCACGAGCGAGCCGCCGCTGCGTGACGCCACGATGAGGGTGGACATGAGCACGTTGGTCTCTCGAGACCCGACCCGGTCGTTGAGCTCCTCGATGGCGGTGGCCAGTGGCGCCCCGAACTTCAACCGGGTGGCGACCCGGGTGAGCTCGCTGCTCGCCGGCTCGGGCAGCTCGGTGCCGGCGATCCCGACAGCCGTCGCCAGCGAGAGCCCGGCGTGGCTCGCGTTGGCCAGGACTCGGGCGAGCTCGGGCAGCTGGGCGATGAACTTCTCACGGCGTCGAGCCTTGGCCCGGCTCAGGTAGCGCCGGACGAGCACGGCGGCGAGGGCGATGCCCAGAACCGCGAAGACGGTGGAGACGAATCGCCACAGCACCCACGTTCCGACGGCCCCGGCAGCCACCCCCACCCCGAGCACGTGGATCGGGCGGTGGCTCAGGCCGGCGAGATCGAGCTCGCGGACCAACCACCCTCCGAGGCGCGTGCGCTGCAGCCGCTCGTCGAACTCGCGCAGCAGGGAGAACTCCCGCTCGCCGCGAGCGAACTCAGCGGCGCCGACGGCCCGACGACGACTGGCGAGAAGTCCGAGGAACTGGCGCAGGGCCAGGACGAACATCATCGAGGCCGTGAGGGACCCGACGATGATGGCGAGGACGACCATCAGGCCACCTCGACCAGCGACAGGTCGGCCCCACCCTCGGTGAGTCGCTGCCGTAGCGCCGCGGGCAGTTCGTACACGTCGAAGCGACCCTGCGGCGTGGCCGGGTCGCTGCGGTCGATGACGTACTGCATGAGGGGCACGAGGTCGAAGTCCTCCTGGCGACGGCTGCGCACCCACGACACGTCGACGACCCGGCGTGACCCGTCGGCGAGTCGGTTGAGCTGGACGATGATGTCGATCGCCGAGTTCACCTGGTCGCGCAGGGCGTGGAAGGGCACTTCGACGTCGCTCATCGAGGCCAGCGTCTCCAGTCGGGAGAGGGCGTCGTCCGGGTTGTTCGCGTGCACCGTCGTGAGCGACCCCTCGTGACCGGTGTTCATCGCCTGGAGCATGTCGAGCGCCTCGCCGCCGCGGCACTCGCCGACGATGATGCGGTCGGGACGCATTCGCAGGCTGTTGCGCACGAGGTCACGGATCGACACCTGGCCGCGACCCTCGACGTTGGCAGGTCGGGTCTCGAGGCGGATGGTGTGTGGCTGGTTCAGGCTGAGCTCGGCGGCGTCCTCGATGGTGACGATCCGCTCGTCGGGGTTGATGAAGGACGACAACGCGTTGAGCAGCGTCGTCTTGCCCGAGCCGGTGCCGCCCGACACCACGACGTTGAGCCGCCCCTCGACGCACGCCTTGAGCAGCAGGGCGGTGCGTCGGTCGATCGACTCGCGTTCGATGAGCTGGGTCAGGCTCAGCGCGTGCGGGAAGAGCCGGATGGTGACGGTGGGCCCGTTGAGGCTGAGCGGTGGGAGCACGACGTTGACTCGCGCGCCACGCGGCATCCGGCTGTCGGCGGGCAGACGCGCATCGACCATCGGGCTGGACTCGTCGACCCGGCGGTTCACCGTCGAGACGATGCGGTCGATGGTCTGCATCAGCTGCTCGTCGCTGCTGAACGGGGCCGGCCAGCGCTCGAGCTTGCCGGCCCGCTCGACGTAGATGGTGTCGTGCCCGTTGATCATGATCTCGCTGACGCTGGGGTCGTTGAGGATCGGCTCGAGCACACCCAGCCCGACCGCCTCGTCGACCACGCGCCGCACCAGCTGGTTGCGTTCGCTCGCCGACAGGATGACGCCCTCGCGGGAGACGAGGTGGGCGATGACGCGCTCGAGCCTGGCCCGTCGCTGGTTGGCATCGATCTTGCTGAGCTCGTGGAGGTCGACCTCCTCGAGGAGCATGCGCCGGAAGGTGACGACGAGGCTGTCGTCCTCCTTGGTCGCCGCGGTGACGGCCCCGCCGGTGAAGGAGCTGTAGTCGTTCACTTGATCACCGGCATCGTGACGCTGCGGGTCACTGACCCGATGTCGAGCTTGACGACAGTCGGAACCTTGACGGTCACCGAGTAGGTGTAGCCGTCGGCACTCAGCGTTCCCCCGTCTCCGGCAACCTGCATGATGCCGGGCAGGGCACCTTCGGCAGCCGCGCGCGGGTCGCCGCCCAGGGAGTAGGCGCGGGCGCCGTCGCGCGCCGCCTCGTGGGTCGACACGATGGTCCACCCCGCCACCCCGAACTGCAGCGCCACGAGGGCACCGAAGATCACCAGCGGGGCCACACCGGCCACCTCGAGGGCGGCCGCGCCGTGTTCGTCGCGCACACCACGACCTCGGCGGCTCATTGCTCCCTCACCACCGTGCGCGTGCTCGTGAGCGAGGTCGGCAGCCCTGCGGGGAAGCCCTTGACCACGGGAACGGTCACCGACACCCGGTCACCGGATGCCGCGACGGAGAGTCCGCCGCGCAGGCTCCGCGGCACCGCGGCCCGGGCGGCGCGCTCGGCGTCACCGGCATCTGCGGTCACCGAGTACTCACGAGAGGCCACCGACGAGGCGTGCCCCGCGTAGATGAAGGAGAATCCCGTCACCGCCGTCTGCCACCCGATGAGGCACAGCAGCACGGCAGCGGGGAGGATGCCGACCGTCTCCAGGCCGACGGCGCCCGACTCCCTGGACCGGCCCGCTGTGACCGGCTCGGGTGCAGGCCCGGCTTCGGCGGTGGCAGCGGGGTCCTCGGAGGGCTGGGGCAACGCCTTGCCCCGTGGCGTGCGCTCTGCCTTCTGCCGACCCTTCGGCTTCGCCGTGGGCGTCTGCGCGGACGTGCCCCGCTTGGAGCGACCCTTCGATGCCGTGACCGGCGCCTTCGCGAGGCCGAGCTCGACACGCAGGCTGCTGATCAGGCTCCACCAGGCGACCTCGGTGACAGCCCGCGGGTCACGGTCGTTGATCGAGGCCTCGAGGACCCTCGGTGAATAGGGGATCTGGGTCTCGACGACGTGGGCCGTCGTCAGCTTGGCGACGGCGTTGGCCGGGAAGAGGCTGGCGCGGTCGACCTTGTTGACGAGCACCTTGAACCCCGGCTCCTCGCGGACGCCGAGAGCCGACCAGGCGATCATCCGTCGCCGCATCGCGCGCACGGACAGCACGTCAGGCGTGGTGACGACGAGGCACTCACCGGCCAGCTCGACGACCGAGGCCTGGGCGGGAGAGACGTGGCCGCCACCGTCGAGCACCACGAGGTCGAACTCGCGGCGCAGCAGGGAGACGATGGCCCGGATCGCCTCGGGGCTGACGAACTCGCCCTCACGGACGTCGAGTGGGGCCAGGAGCAGGTGCAGCCCGGACTCGTGCCGGATGACGGCATCGTGGACGGCGTGGGGGGAGAGGTCGGCGGAGACCTTCGCGACGTCGGCGATCGACACCGACTGACGCACCTCGAAGATCGCCCCGACGTCGCCCTTCTCGATGTCGACGTCGACGAGGCACACCTTGTCCTGCGGGTGGTCGCGCACGTGGTCGAAGGCCAGGTGGGCGGCGACCGTCGTCGTGCCGACCCCGCCCTTGGCGCCCACCACGGCCACGACCTCACCGCGGGTGGTGTTGGTGACCGCGGCACCGGCGAGCACGGCCTTCATGTGCTCGCTCCACTCGGCCGCGGCGATGACGCGGGTGGACACGTCCTCATAGGCGAACGGGTAGGCGACCACTCCTCGGGCGCCGTCCTCCATGGCCTTGATGACCAGCGCGGGCGTTCGGATCTGCGACACCTGGATGACGGCCGTGGACGGACGCCGGTTCGCGAGGTCCCGGATCGTCTGTGAGACCGGCTCGATGCCGAGGGTCTCGTGGACGAAGACCACGTCGGGCTCGAGCCGCGAGGCGAGGTCGACGAGTTCGGTGGGGGACTTCGCGACCGCCCGGACGGTGAAGCCGTCCATCTCCTCGAGGAGGGACATGAGGTCGGCGACGAGGTTCTCGTCCGCCATCCCGATGATGACCTGGCTCATCGCGCTTCTCCTTCGGGAACGGCGGTACCCCCGAGTTCGGAGGCGTCGAAGGCGTCGACCTCACCTCGGCGGTCGGTGCCGACGTCGTTGGGCAGCGCGACCAGTCGCACCTCGGCGGCGAAGTTCGCGGCGTAGGTCAGGCTCATCGCGACCTTGGGCACGACAGCGAGCGTCACGGGGATGACCGACTGCTCCTGGATGCCGCCGTCCCCGGTCTGGGTGACCTGCTGCTCCCCGGCGATGGAGACGACCCGGATGTCGCGCGCCAGCACCTTGACCGACTTCGGCAACCCGGGCACGTCGGCGAACACGGCGTACAGGTCGACTCGGTCACCGGGACGGACCCGACCGGCCACGCCCGTCACGGAGTCGACGTTGACCGCGACCTCGCGCTCGTCCTGGGTCAGGCTCGAGCTCGGGATGAGCATGTCCGACGACACGGTCGACCCGGCGTTGAGCCGGAATCCGACCCGCCGGCCGAGGAGGTCGTCCATCCGCAGCACGGAGGACTTGGACACCCACCGCTCAGGAACCTCGACCGGCTCGAGGTTGTCGGTGCTCAGCGCCGTGTACGGCTCGATCGGCTGCGTCGCGCGGTAGACGGTGACGCGTGAGCCGACCTGGCTGTTGACGTTCGCCACGTACCCGGTGACGACGAAGAACGTGGCGAGGGCGACGAGGATCGAGATGGCCATGAAGACCAGACCTCGCCGTTGACGGGGATTCATGCAGGCTCCGTGACGCGACAGTGGACGTGGCAATAGGGACAGGTGACGGCGTTCTGACGGCTGGCACACACCGGGCAGGTGGCCGTGCCCTCGGCGGGCCGCGCGACGGGGGCCAGGGCGACGAACTCCGCACCAGGGGAACCGTGGGCGCTCTTGACGTCGGCCAGCACGGGGACGGACTGCACGGCGTGGGTGCCGGCCAGCGCGACGACGGCCGCGAACTCGGCCGACCCGGCATCCGCGCCGACGAGCAACGGGTGCCCGACGGGCGGTGCCTCGAGGGTGCGGCCCACCGACGCAGCGGGTGTGGTCATCGCGACGAAGCCTCGACCGAACAGCGAGCGCACGTGCATGCCCAGTCCGGGCTTGGGGTCGACCAGCCTGGTGACCGAGCGCAGCCAGGTGCCGGACGCTGACGCCGTGGTCAGGTGGTCGAACGCGCCGAGGACCGCGACGGCATCCGAGCCGGACTCGAGCGCGTTGAGGCCGCTGGCTGCCAGGGCGACGGACGTCGTCGGAACCACCCGGTGGGCGACGGCGACCTCGGGTCGGGCGCCGGCGAGCGTGGTCGCGGCAAGCCTGGCCACCGACCCGGACGTGGGCCGGGAGGCGATGACCACGTGGTCGGCCCCGAGGGAAGTGACCCAGCCCGGGATGTCCGCGAAGGCCGACTCGGACGCCACCGCGACGCGGGGGTCGTCGGCGATCCACGGCATCACTCCACCGTGATTGATTGAACCTTCAACCACAATGAATGCGACGTTTGATTCCATGCGAGAACCTCCCCCACGCCCCTCGGCGATCATCTCCCCGCCGGTCGCCGCGATCATTCGCGGCCAGTTCGACCCGGCTCCACTGCGATGTACGCTACACGCCGCGAGCCCCCCGCCCGAAGGTGCGAACAGTGAAATTGACCCAACGAAAGCGCACAAATGCTGACCGAACGCACCTGCTCGGCGTGCTCGGCAGCGTGCTGCTCGCCACGATCGCCGTCGTGAGCATCGCGGTCGGAGCGCTCGCCTGGAGCCAGCCCCGCACCGACGTGGTCCGGCTCTCGCCGGGCGTCCCCGCGAGCCTCACCCCCTCGCCGCTGTTCGACCCCGGGTCCACCGTGTTCGCCCAGGGGGAGGACGAGGACCCGGCCGATCCCGCGAGCTGGGGGTGTGTGCTCCTGCGCGACGGAACAGAGGTGTCCTTGCAGGTCAGGCCCGATTTTGATGCCGTCGGCAGCCGCGTGCTGGAGGGCGAGCCGTACGTCCCGGTGGTCGCCGTGGGCACCACTGTCGAGGGCGACCGGCTGCGGTGCGACCCGGCGACGGCCGACACCGTCGCGCTGGCGGTGATGCCGACCGACGTCGGCGTCCGAGCCGTGCCGCTGGCCTTCGTCGTCGGGGGCATCGCAGCGCTGGGCATCGCCGGGCTGCTCCACCCGAGAGGTCGCGGCATCCGGCGCTTCGGATCCTGACCGCCCGCCTCTCGCGGCGCTGCAGGGCGCGTTCCTTGCCATGATGGCGGGATGACACGCACTCGGGGGACCTGGTGGAGCGCGGCGCTGGTGGCGCTGGCGGTGACCGCCTGCAGCAGCAGCGACGACGAGGGCGCCGAGCTGCTGGCCGACACGATCGCCGGGCAGACGCTCACCGTGCTGGAGTCGCCGGGGACGGCGACGATCTGGGTGTCGTCGCCGGACGGGTCGGACCCACGACCGGGCGGAAGGCCGGACCCCGGCCTGTGCACCGTGAGCGGCCCCGGCTCACCGCGGCTGACCGAGCCGCAACAGGGCAACAGCCGTCTCGGGGACACCGCCCTCTATGCCCTCGCCCAGGTCGAGGACCTCGAGCCGCAGGTGTCGATCACGTGCCGGGGGAACGGCTTCAAGCACATGTACGTCGGGAACTGACCCGCTCAGTGCAAGCGGTGCAGGCCGTCGTCGCGGCCCGCCTCGGGGAGCACTCGCCGAGCCGTGTGCCACGCGAGGAGCACCCACACCACCGCGTCGGCCACCCACGCGAGCATCGGCGGCGCCCCGAGCGCGCGGGTGAACAGGGTGCTGGCGGCCCAGCTGGAGGGAGTGGCGACGTAGGCGAGCAGGGCGACGCCCAGCCAGAGGGCCAGTGACCCGCCGTGTCCCCAGCGGATGAATGATCCGAGGGTGCTCACGAGCAGCACGAGCACGAGCACCGACTTCAGGACGACCCCGAAGGGCGCACTGCCCGTCACGCCCGCCAGGGCACCCGCGGCGACCACGCAGACGCCGGTCCCGATCACCAGGACGAGGAAGGCACCGACGCCGGCCGCCCAGCGCTGCACGTTCACGACGCCGCCGTCCGCAGTCGTCGGGCGGCTCGCGTCCCGACCCACCAGACGCCGAGGCCGACCAGGCCGACCCCGCCGAAGAGCGCAGCCTGGAGCACGCGCACGAGACCGGTGCGGTGCACGAGCAGGACATCACCGACGTCAGCCCCCTCGGCCGCGCAGGTCGTCGACTCCCCCTCCCGCAGCTCGACCCGGGCCCCGGTCCCGAACCAGGGCGCGCCGTCGATGACCCGGTCGTCCGGGATGGGGAACTGCAGCGTGCTCACCTGCTTCCCGGTGCCGTCCCGACACACGACGTCCTGCGCAGCATCCGTGCTGACGAAGACGTCGAACGCCACCGACCCGGAGAGGTCCGAGGTGACGGGGCTCCCCGCGGGTACGGGGCCGACGGTCCGCTGCTCGGTGGGGCCCTGCACGACGATGCCGACCGCCAGTGCGAGCAGGATCAAACCCCCGAGGAGCGCCGGCCAACGGACCATGGCGAACAGGCGGGTGTAGTCCTCACCGGTCGCTCGAAGGGCCCGGGTCACGCCGCGCACCCTTCCCACTCGACCCAGGAGTCACCGTTGAAGTACTCCGCCCGATCCGACACCAGGGACGAGATGGTGACCTCGGCGCCGACCCCGACCTTGGCGATCCAGGCGGCATCGAAGCTTCCGCCGTACTGGTCCTCGTTCGCGGTGAAGGTCTGGCGGGACTGGTAGCCGCGGTCGGCGATCGCCTCGGCGAAGTCGAGCGTGGCCGGGACCACGGAGAGGGTGTCGACGATGCGGGTGGGGTCGTTGAGGTTGGGCGGGCCGGCGGTCGGGTTGGGGATGTAGGGCGGCAACCCGGGGACCGACTCCATGTTCATGGCTCCGAGGAACGCGGAGGCCACCTGGCGGTCGGCCGCGGTGGCGACCGGCAGCTCGGCCGTGTACTCCCACCGCTTCCCGTCGTCGCTGGGGTCCTCACCGGCGTAGGCGGTGCCGGTGGCGGCGTACTTCACGACGACGGCGGTCACCTCACCATCCTTGTCGCGCTCGATCTCGATGACTCCTTCGAGCTCTCCGGACGCGCCCGCCGTGGCCTGCACGATGTCGCCCGTGCCGTCACCCCCGCGGACCCCGGCACTGACGCTGCCGTCGAAGGTGGCGGAGTAGTACGTGGTGCTCGTCCCGTCGGCACCCTCCCGAAAACCGAGAAGGCCCTGCACCCCGACCCCGCCCTGCGCGTTGGCGGCGATGAACGTGGCGGATGCGCTGGCCTCGGCCGAGACGCCGCCCTCGTAGTACGTCTCGCTCGGGGTCGGAAGGCTCGGGACCCCGGCGAGGTCGGTCAGCCCGTCGGCCGCCCAGCGCACCGGGTTCGGTGCTTCCCACCACAGGATCGGCACCGATTCGCCTCCCACGACGAGATCCTTGGCCACGTCGGAGGCATGGGCCGCCACCAGGTCGTCGACGGCGTCGCGCGTGGGCAGCAGGTAGACCTCACCGCCGTTGAAGATCCCGTCGGCACTCGCCCACGCTCCGGCCTCGAGCCCGAAGGTCTCGTCGGCCCACGCGCCCGTGAGGCTGAATCCAGCCCCGCCCTCGACGCCCACCGAGCCGGACGTCCCTCGAGTCACCCGGTACGTGCCGTCGGACAGCGACTCGACGTACCAGTTCTCACCGGCCCCGCCCGTGATGGCAACCCCCGCCTTCACCGAGCTCTCCCGGCCGTCGGCGCTCACGACGCACGGCTCGACCGGCATCCGGTCACTCGCCGTGCCGGCCACCTCGCAGGAGCCCTGACCGAGGGTGAAGAGCTTGCAGATGGCAGCAGTGACCCCGCGTGCCACCGGCATCGAACCGCCTGCCACGCCGAGGAAGACGGCAGCCACGACGAGGGCAGCGACCGCCACGAAGCCCGCGTACTCGAGCGAGGTGGCGCCTCGCTCCCGCGCGCGGTCAAGCGTTCTCATCGTCGTCCCCTCAGGTGCGGTCCCTCGACATCGCCCCGCCACGCCCGGGTCGGGTGGCAGCTGCCGTCGAGAACCGGTTTCAGCGTTTCACAGGAGGCAGCGACGGGTCTTGGGCCCGTGGTCCCAAATGTCAAGGTCCGCGCAACAGCGATGAGGTCATCACCACGTGCGCTCCTAGACTCCGACGCATGCTTGGTTCCAGCCGCCGCACCCGTCGCGCCACCGCCCTCAGCCTGATCGCCGTCGGTGCCCTGCTGACGGGCTGCAGCGGGTCCGCGAGCGACGCGGACCTCCCGCCACGACTGGAGTCCATCCGCCCGTCGGAGACCCCCAGCCCGGTCTTCGCCCACAGCGCCAAGGCCCAGATCGATGCCCGGACGGTGTCCGGCGACGGCTGGAGCATCCAGGTGCCGGCCAGGTTCGAGGAGCAGACCGCCCCCGGCGCCGAGGGCACGACGACCTACCGGTGGATCGCCCCGGCAGCGGGAGCCCAGCCACCGCTCGTCGCGGTCGTCACCGACGCCAAGCCCCGTGCCGATGCCATCGAACAGTCCAAGACCCTCGAGATCGCGACCGAGGTCGACCCCAAGGTCAAGGTCACCCGCTCCGAGCTGGAGTGGCCGGGAGCCCAGCGCGCCATCCTCCTGCAGTGGACGGCGCCGCAGCAGGGAGGTACCGACGGCACCACGACGTGGCAGCTCATGGTCCAGGTCAACTCCGGGCTGATCCTCAACGCGGTGGCCATCGCCCCGGAGGCCGACTTCGCCGAGCTCGGGTTGGCCGAGGTGCTGTCGACCTTCACCCCGTCGAGCTGAGCCCGAGCACCCACCCGAGGCCCGGGGCGGCCAGCACGAGCACCGCGCTGCCGATCATGTGCGGCCCGAAGGCCAGGGTCGAGCGCCGGTCGGCCCGGCGAAGGCCGATCAGGACCAGCCCGAACACCCCCGCCGACACGAACGCGAGCACCGAGGCGAGCACCACCGCAGCCCAGCTGTGGAAGGCGAGCAGCACCCCCAGGCTGGGGGCGAGCTTGACGTCGCCGAGCCCCAACCCGGTCCCCCGACCGAGCAGCGCGAGCACCAGGTAGACCACGCCGAGCACCACGCCACCGAGCACCCCCCGCACCCAGTCACCCCCGGAGCCGGTGACCAGGGCGACCAGCCCCGTGCCGAGCACACTGGCCGGGACCAGCGGCTTGGTGAACCGGTCGGGCAGCCGCCGCACGTCGATGTCGATCGCCGCCATCGTCAGCAGCACCGCCCCGAGCGTCCACGTCACGAGCGC